>CAYPFE010000317.1:0-4278 GCA_964409895.1 uncultured Novosphingobium sp. | reverse complement strand
GATGAAGGGCATCTTCAACACGCTCTACAACGAGGAGCGGCCGCTTACCCACACCGAGATCCTCTCGACCGCCTATCTGCTTTACACCGGCGGGCTCGACACGGTGTTTTCGACGATCGGCTGGATCTTCTGGCACCTGGCGCAGCACGCGGAACTGCAGGACCGCTTGCGCGACAACCCGGAGGAAATCCCGCGCGCCGTCGAGGAACTGCTGCGCGCCTTCGGGGCGGCATCCACCGGGCGCACCGTCGCGCGCGACCTGACCTTCCACGGCGTCGAAATGCGCAAGGGCGAGAGCGTGAATTGCTCGCTCCCCCTCGCCTCGCGCGATCCCGAAGCATACGATGATCCGCATACGGTCGACATCGACCGCGACACCATGCGCCACATCGCCTTCGGCACCGGCACCCACACCTGCCTGGGGCTGAGGCTCGCCCGGCGCGAGTTGAAGATCGTGCTGGAATCGCTGTTGCCGCGCTTCAAGAACATCCGCATTCCCGAGGGTGAGACCTACCGATTCCACACCGGCAGCGTCTTCGGCGTCGATTACCTGCCGCTCGAATGGGAGCGGGTGGGGGATTAGTCCTGTTAAGGGGAGAGAACACCATGGAAGGATTGCAACCGTTGCCGCTCAGCCACGATGGCGATGCGCTCGAAGGCTATATCGCCCGGCCGGACGGCGAAGGGCCGTTCCCGACGGTGATCATCTATCACTCCGGCCTCGGGCTCGACCCGTTCGAATGCAACAAGGCCAAGGCGGTGGCGAAGCTCGGCTATCTTGGCGTGGTTGCCGACATGTTCGGGCTCGACGCGCGCAACATCGAACCGGGCGACCTCGGCGCCTATCAGAAGATCACATCGCGCGAAGGCTTCCTGCGCGAACGCGTCACCGCCTGGTTCGACACGATCGCTGCCTTGCCCGACTGCGACTCCTCCCGGATCGGCGCCTTCGGCTTCTGCATGGGTGGCGCATGCGTGCTGGAACTGGCGAGGAGCGGCCGCGACGCGAAGGCGGTCGTCTCCTATCACGGCTCTCTGACGACGGATGAACCGGCGAGAAGAGGTGAGGTGAAGCCGGTCGTCGCCGCCTATTGCGGGCTCGACGATCCCTATGCCCCGCCCGAGGCGATCCGCGCGCTGCACGCGGAACTGAGCGCAGCCGAAGCCGACTTCCACATCATCGAATTCGCAAAGGTCAAGCACAGCTTCACCAATCCCCAGGTCCACGAAGGCATCGAAGGCGTCGCCTATGACGCCGTCGCCGACGCGGTGAGCTGGGCCGGTACGCTGGCGCTGTTCGAGACCGTGCTGAAGGGATGAACTGCCCTCCGGTCAGCTGACACAGCCTGATCGTGCTCTCCCTCCAGGCGAGTTTCAGGCGGGTCTTCCCGCAGCGGCATCCCTCGTGGTTATCAACTACAAACCATCGTTCTTTGGGATCTCTCTAACCGGTCCGTTCACCGCCGGGGATGTCTTTGCATGTCACTGCGAATTTTCCGCATTCGCAGACATCTCTGGCGTTCCCAAGGAGCAACAAGTCCATGCAAGAACCGGCCCACGCGCGCCGCATTGGCGAAACACGACGGATTTCACCGACACTGGAAGATTACCTTCTGGCCCGGCAGCGCAGGTTGGAAAGACTGACGATGTCCGCGAACCTGAGAGCGTTTGTCAGACAAATGTTTTCAGACCAGGCAACGGCGTTTGCCCGTCCGCCCAGGCCGCTCTGGCTTTGCGCGGACCAGCATGCCACGAAGCCGCTCCTTCCGGACGGATTCCCGGCACGGCTGCTGGTATAGCCCGACGGGAAGACGGAAGCCCCATCGCCGAACAGTTCATGGCGGCAGAGCCCCCGCTTCCCCGCTTTGGCATGTCGTTCTTCCAAAAAGACTTTGCACTGCAAACTCCGCGCCCTAGGATCGGGTCAGTAGGACCAGCCGTAACCAGCGGCGGCCAGAACGGCGCGTGGGCGCCGCAGCGGGAGCAGGAAGCATGGCCCAGCCCACCACCATTCCCATCGCGGGATCGAAATATGCGATCATCGATGCCGACACCCATTTGACCGAGCCGCACGATCTGTGGGTTTCGCGCGCTCCAGCGAGCATCAGGGACAAGGTGCCGCAGGTCCGCGAGGTCGAAGGCGTGCCCTCCTGGATCTTCAACGGCGACACGGTGATCGGCAAGGGCGCCAACCCGGCAAGCGCGGTGCTGGCGGATGGCGGCAAGGCGAGGAGCTTCACCCAATTCACCCAGCTTTCCATCGGCGACGTCCATCCCGGCGCCTCGCGGGTCAAGGAGCGGCTCGAATACATGGATGCGAACGGCGTCTGGGCGCAGATCGCCTATCCCAACCTGCTCGGCTTTTCGGGCACCAACACCGCGCGGATCGATCCCGAGCTCAGGCTCGTCACCATGCAGATCTTCAACGACGCCATGGCCGAGCTGCAGGCCGAGTCCGGCAACCGCATCTGCCCGATGGCGCTGCTGCCGTGGTGGGACCCGCAGGACGCCGCAACGGAGATGGAACGGATCATCGGTCTTGGCCTCAAGGGCATCAACATCAATCCGACGCCCTATCTCCACAAGGGCAAGGACGGGCAGCAGCTGCCCGGCCTCGGCCACGCCTTCTGGGACCCGCTGTGGGACCTGTGCGAAGCGACCCGCATGCCGATCAACTTCCACATCGGCTCTTCCGACGCGACGATGGACTGGCTCGGCTCGCACGGCTGGCCGGAGCTCAATCTCGACCAGCGCTGGGCGATCGGCGGGGCCTGCTTTTCTTCGAGAACGCGCAATCAATCGGCAACCTGATCTTCAGCGGGCTGCTCGACCGTTACGAAAACCTGCAGTTCGTTTCGGTCGAAAGCGTTATCGGCTGGCTGCCCTATGTGCTCGAGGCGCTCGACTACCAGTATGGTGAAACGGCAAACGGCAAGGGGCTGAAGAAGCTGCCTTCCGAATATTTCGACACGAATTTCCGCGGCTGCTTCTGGTTCGAGAAACGCAACATCTGCGACACGATCCGCCAGCTGGGCGTCGACAACTGCCTGTTCCAGACCGACTTCCCGCACCCCACCTGCCTCTACCCGATGGACGACATCGCGGAGCGGCTCGCCGATTTCGACGAGGCGGAGCGCTACAAGGTGATGTTCGGCAATGCGGCACGGGTTTACTCCATAGATTTGCCATCTGAGTGAGGTTCAGACCTCCCGCCCCTCCTCCCCACCCGGCCACCAACGATACCAGTACGATCTGGTGGCCGGGTGGGGAGGAGGGGCGGGAGGTGACCGGGTTCGCGCCAGCGGACCTTGAATAAGGAGACAAACATATCGGACTACCAGGACGAACGCCCCAACGCCCGCGCCATGGAGGAACGCCCCAACTGGGCGCCCCGCCCCCGCCTCGAGGACTACCGCGACAAATACGCGCCCTTCTTTACCTTTGAACGCTCCGATGGCATCCTTCAGGTGCAGATGCATCACGAGGGCGGCGGCGCGCAGTATGGCTATCCGCTGCACAGCGCCTGGCCGCAGCTGTGGACCGACATCGGCAACGACCTCGACAACGAGGTGCTGATCTTTTCGGGCACCGGCGACAAGTGGATCGCCGATTTCGACATGGAGCTCGCCGAAAAGCCGCTCACCGAGCTGCCCGAAGACGTCTATTTCGACCACCTCTTCACCGACCAGATGAAGGTGCTGGAGTCCCTCATCTTCAACATCGACATCCCGACCATCGGCTGCATCAACGGGCCCGGCATGCACACCGAATTCGCGCTGTTGTGCGACATCACGCTGGTCGCCGACCACGCGGTGATCTTCGACCCGCATTTCGGCCACGGGCTGGTGCCGGGCGACGGCCAGGGCCTCGCGTTCCAGACGCTGATGGGCCCCAAGCGCGCTGCCTATCACATGTACCTCGGCAAGGAGATCGGTGCTGCCGAGGCGGTGGAGTTGGGACTTGCCAACGAGCACATGCCACTGGACGCGTTGCTGCCGCGCGCCTGGGAGATCGCCCGCCAGGCCGGTACCGAAGCCGAGCGCTTCGCCGATGCGGACCCGGCGCAGACCTCGGTGTTCTTCCTCGACGGCGAGGAGCACCGCAGGAGGCGGGCCGACCTTGCCCGCTATTTCACTCCCAGAGCCATCGAGCAGCGCTACCTTCCGGTGATGGAAGCGACGACCGATCGCGTGCTCGGCGAATTCCGCAAGGCCGGTCGCGCCCGGCTTGACCTCATGAGCTTTCAACTCGCCGCCGAAGTCGCGGCCGAAGTCGTCG
>CAYPFE010000316.1:0-4280 GCA_964409895.1 uncultured Novosphingobium sp. | reverse complement strand
ACAACCGGCCAACCACCTCCTGCGTCGCGCAGCGACTGCCATACGGATAACGCTTCTGTCCCGCTTACCTCTTTGCGTTCGTAGGGAATTGCCCTGATTGCCTGCCATTCCTGTTCGGAAATGCTCCGGCCCGAGACCGGTTCTTTATCGAGGGGATTCGCGCTGGCCCGCGCTTGCAGCCCGACAGGCCCAGAATTGCAAGGAATGACTGCGTGAAGGCCCTACGCATCATCACCATACTCCTTGGGAAACGCCGCCCTCACTTCGTCGCGATCCAGTCCGAAATCGGCGGGGTCGTAGACATGATCGCCGTGTTTGCCGGCAGGGTTGGCGGCGAGCCATGTGCGCATGCGATCCGCCACCTCGTCGCTGAGAGTGTAGCCGAAGTGAACGTAGATGCCGGCGAGCGTGCCGATCGGATCGGCGTGGAAGCTCGCGTGGTCGACATCGTAGAACTGGTCTGTCCGGCAGCGCGCGCGGGCGCTCGCCATCGCCGCGTCGCCCTTCGACCAGTAGCCGAGTTCGCGCGGGCCCATCCGTTTTGGGTCGAGGACCGGGACCGTCAGCCTTCGCGGATGTTCAAGGATCGAACACAGCGAGCCCAGCGCCTTGTAGGGATCGCGATGCGTGAAGACGATCTGCGCATCGGGGAACACCGTGAGCAACGCGTCGATGGAAACGATATGCCCGGGGTTCTTGAGCAGCCACGGGCGGTCGTCGTTCAGACCGATCAGACGATAGGTATCCGCCATCTCGCGATACTGGACCAGCTCGTCGAGCGACTGGAACCATGTGTCGTATTCCGGGATCAGCGAGATCGAAGGGTAGCGGTTGTTGACGAAGCCTAGCTTCAGCACTTCCATGCATTCGTCGACCTCGTCGACCACCACCTCGTGCTGCGAGGTGAGGCCGGGAATGGTGGCGCCCCGCTCTTCCAGCATCTTCGCGGCAATTTTGTAGCCGGGCTGCTCGGCCCACTCATCGCGCGGCGGGCGCGGCATCGGCCAGATCGACAGCCAGTTCTCCAGCCCCTGGAACTGCGGATCGATGGACATCACCTTGTGCAGCGCGGTGGTGCCGGTGCGCGGCACGCCGCAGATCACCAGCGGTTTCGCAATCGCCCTGTCGCGATATTCCGGATGCTGCTTCCAGCCGAGATGACGCGCGGCGCGCGGGATTAGCGTGCCGACCAGCTCCTCGCGCCAATAGGCCCTCCCCGCCTCCTCGGTCGTCACCGTGTTCATCGCCTCGACCAGCATGCGGAGCGGGGGCAGGTAGTCGTCCGGGCCGAAATCCGTCAGCCCGCTGCGCTTTGTTGCTTCCGCATGTAGTGCCGCGATTTCCACATCGACGTCTATCTGACCGGTCATGTAACCTCCGTCCGCTCCTTCGCGCCGCGCCAGACCCAACTCAGGGCAGGGTTACACCTGTCACCCATCTGTAACCCTGAATTACGCGTTCAATTTCAGATGTATATCCCAGAAAGGGTGACAGATTTGCGTTTTTATGCCGGTTTCCCCGCAGCGGCGCAAACCTCCGGGTCTGTCGGCCATGCGCCTGTCCATTGTGGCAGCGCCGCGCGAAGTAGGAAATCGATTTCCTCTGGATCCGTTGGCAGCGCCAAGCCACTTGACTCGCGAATGGCTCGCTAACACTGTGACGAACAGGATTGGGAGAAGGCTGATGCAAGGCAAAGCCGGACTTGCGGGCGAACTTGCGGGCAAGGTGCTGTTCGTGGCGGGCGTCGGGCCGCTAATGGGCTCCGCCACTGCTCTGATCGCTGCGCGCGAGGGCGCGAAAGTGGCCGTCGCGGCACGCGGCGCCGAGCATCCGAACGAGGTCGCCCGGCAGATACGCGAGGCGGGCGGCGAAGCCATCGCACTGCAATGCGACTTGACCGACCGCTCCTCGATCAAGGCCGCGGCAGACGAAGCCGCCGCCGCGCTCGGCACCATCGACCGGGTGTTCTACAACGCCGGCTATTACGACAACGAGCATGCCACCATCGATGTCGACGAAGACGTCTGGCAGACGACGATGGATGTCAATTACAACGGCGCCCACTGGCTCGCGCGCGCGGTGATGCCGGGCATGCTGGAGAAGGGCAACGGCGCCTTCGTGTTCAACTCTTCGGCGGCTTCGCTGGTCGCGGGCCAGGTGCGCTTCGGGTATCAGGTCTCCAAGGCAGGCGTGAACGCGCTGACCCGCTTCATCGCCGCCAATTACGGCAGGCGCGGTATCCGCGCCAACGCCACCCTGCCCTTCGTCGTCGGCGGCGAAGTCGGGCGGGTCACGTCCGAGCTCAACTGCATCGGCCGTTCCGGCACGGCGGAGGAAATCGGCGAGGCGGTGGTGTTCCTGCTGTCGGACCGCGCCTCGATCATCACCGGCCAGGTGATCCATCTGGACGGCGGCGTCTTCGCTCGCGCCGCCTGGCCGACCAACGCCGCGCCCTACCAGCCGCCGCCACCGCTCGAGGAGGAGACCACGCCATGAGCATCGAATCAATCGCCACTGGCCCCTGCCCCGCGCCGGACGACCTCATGGCGCTGGCGACGGCGGAGACCGGGCTCGACGATTTCGGCGATCCGGGGCGCAACAACGGGCTCGTGGCGCTGCTCGCTTCGATGCGGCAGGAAGCCTGGAACATCATGACGCCGCGCGCGAAGGAAATCGCGGTCGATTACATGTCGCACCAGCTGGTTACGCGCCTCAGGCTGATGGCCGACCGCAAGGCCCATCCTGAGATCGCGGCACAGAGGATCGAAGCGCCGTTCATCGTCGTCGGCCCGCCACGCTCCGGTTCGACGCTGATGCACACGCTGCTCTCGCTCGACCCCGAGGCCATGGCGCCGGAACACTGGATCTGCCGCGAGCCTACGCCGCCTCTGGCGATGGGGCCGCCCTCGCCGGAACGGCTGCAGGCGGCGGAACAGCGGATGATGAGCCTGTTCGAACTGATACCGGATGTCTTCGTCACCCATCCCTACCTGATCGAGGAGGGTTCGAGCGCGCTGGCCGAATGCGGCAGCGACCTGTTGAGCCTTGCCTTCACCGGCCAGCAGCTGTGGTGCTGGTGGGGCGACGAACTCTATCGCGACTACCTGCTCAACGCCGACCACACCGCTGCGCTCGGCATGCACCACGATGTCCTCCAGCACATGCAATGGGGCAACTCCGGCAGGCATTGGGCGCTCAAGGGTTCGGACCACATGCTGTGGCTGGCCGAACTCGCCACGCGCTATCCCGATGCCAGGCTGATCTGGACTCACCGCGACCTCTCGCAGCAGCTGGCCTCACTCGCCAGCGTCCAGGCGATCATCCGCGGCGTCAACGGCAATAAAGTGACCGAGGAGGCGCGCCGCGCGCAGGGCAAGAAGGCGATGGAATTCCAGTGGCAGATCACGGCCAAGGCGATGAAGGTGCGTGAGGCCATCGGTGAAGACCAGTTCTACGACAGCAATTACCACGCGCTGATGGCCGATCACGTTAGCGGCGTCGAGCGCATCTACGACTGGGCCGGCCTCACCATGTCGGGCGCGCACGCGGATGCGATCCGGCAATGGCTCGCCAACAACGCCCAGACGAAGCATGGCGCGCACAAGCACTCGCCGGAGGAATTCGGGATGAGCCCCGAACAGGTTAACGAGCAATTCGCGCCTTATACCGAACGCTTCGGCTTCGGCTTCGGGATCCGGCCCGAACTGGCGGCCTGACGATGGCGCATGTCCTCACCGGCGGGCTCGATCCCGGCTTCGAATATTTCCAGGCGGAGCGCCCCCGAGACCCCGGCATGCGGGATTCGGCGACGCTATGGGTGATGGACCAGTCTGGCAGGCTGGCCCTGCCTCGCGTCACTTTCGATGCCATCGGCGAGAGCTGGGAGACGCCGTGGCTCCAGCTCAATTTCGTCCATGCCGACGGGCGGTGTCTTCGCGTCTGGTCGCAGGAACCGGGCGGGCTCAGGACCGATGCGGCAGGCAGTCCGGCGATCCGGTCCGCGGGTGACTTCTGTATCACTTGCGTCGAACCGTTCCGCCATTGGGGCATGAGCTTCGACGGCATGGCGATGCAGTCCACTACCGAAGCGGAGCTAGCGGGCAGTGGGGATCAGGAGCCCGTCCCCCTCGCCTTTGCCTTCGAGGCGGAAATGGCCGCCCCGCCCTGGCTGATGGGCGGCATGACCGAACAGGCTGCCCGGCAGATGAAGGCAGGCGACGGCGCCGCGCTGATGGGCGGCGTGCGCTACGAGCAGCTGTGCCGCATAACCGGCAGCGTTA
>CAYPFE010000315.1:0-4283 GCA_964409895.1 uncultured Novosphingobium sp. | reverse complement strand
AGTGCGGCGGCCTTGCTGATTTCGCTCTATTCCGGGTCCAGCTTTGTCGCAAAGCTGAGTTTCGCGGCTTTTTCGGACCTCGTGAAGCTGCGCGTGCTGGCGCTCATCGCCTTCGCGGGATTCGCCGCGGGCATGTTTGTCCTCTCTCAGGCGTCACTGGGTTTCCCGGTAATCGCAGCGGGCACTGCGCTTGCCGGCTTCTTCGGCGGGATGATGGTGCCGCTCAAGAGTCTGCTGGCACCACGGATCTTCGGCGTCGGCGCGGTGGGCCGGGCGATGGGCCTGCTCAGCACCGTCACCCTTTGCGCCTCACTGACAACCCCGCCGCTGTTCGGACTGATGTTCGACCTCACAGGCAGCTATTCGACGATCTGCCTGATCTTCGCAGGGCTGACCGCTGCGGCGCTGCTGGCGATACCTTTTGTGCGGATGGAACCGAGGGCGGCGGTGGCGGGGTAGGCCGCGCCGTTATCCTCCAAACGCCCTCGCGAGCGCTTCGTTGCGCAGCATCATGTTCCTCTCCAGCTGGGGTGACATGCCGGCCACGCCATAGCCGTGATAGGCGCCCGGCAGGACGTAGAGCTCCGCAGGCACGCCGACGCGGGTCAGTCGCCGGATATATTCGAGGTTCTCCTCGAGGAACAGGTCGAGCGCGCCGACCGAAATGAAGCACGGCGGCAGGCCGGAGAGGTCCTTGGTGCGAGCCGGGACCATCTCGTCGCGCACAGCGGGGCCGCCGGGTTCGACGCCAAGCAGCGCCTGCCAGCCGAACACGTTCTTGTCCGGGGTCCACACGAATTCCCCGACATAGGGATGCGGCTCGCTGGTCGCGCCGGTGCGGTCGTCGAGCATCGGGTATTCGAGCAGCTGGAAGCAGATCGCCGGGCCGCCCCGGTCACGCGCGTAAATCGCCAGTGCTGCTGCATGGCCGCCGCCCGCGCTCTCGCCGGCGATGGCGATGCGGGCCTTGTCGATGCCAAGGTCGCCTGCGTTATCCGCCATCCAGCACAGTCCTGCATAGCAATCCTCCAGCGCGCCGGGCCAGCGGGTCTCAGGTGCCAGCCGGTAATCGACCGAGACGATCACGCAGCCGATCTGCAGTGCCATGGCGCGGTTCGAAATATCGCTCATGTCGGCATCGCCCATGACATAGCCGCCACCATGGATATGGCAGACGGCAGGACGAGGAGCGGCGGCATCGCCCGGGGGCGTGTAGACCAGCAGCCGCACATCGGGCGCGCCATTGAGGCCAGGGATGAACACCTCCTCGCAATTCACCGCGTCCAGCCCCGGCGGCATCGGCGGCATTTCCCGATCGACCATGCCCCCACGGATCAGGTCGAGCCCGAGGCTGAAGTCCATATTGGGAAAGGTGTCGATCCCTTCCACCAGTTCCGGAGCGACGAGATGGCGTGTCGATGTCGGTGTGGTGGTCATCTGGTAGCTCCTTGTTGCCGGTCTGGATTCGCGCACGGTTTCTGGATCTGATCGGTTGGCGTTTGCCGCAGAATCGGTCCTGTGATCAGCGACGTTCCTATTCCAAGCATCGCAAGCCGGCAATGCGGGAGGTTGCCGAGACAGCAGGGGAGTTGCGGTATACGCGCGCAACAGGCGATTAAGCAGAGGCGGCTATCATGTTGCACTTTGGCGCTTGCCGCTTTTTGACGCGCACGTGCGGACGGACTTGACCCGGTGGCTATGGCGACGAAGGCCAGAACCGCGAGGTACATGACGAATCGGGAGTCGGACAACTTGTCGCCGCAACCAACAGACAGGCTGAAACGCGATATGTTGAAGTCGCGGCTTCGCGACCTTCTGCATGACTGCGCCGCCAGTGCGCCTGTCGAGCAGGCTGACCGAATACGGGAGGCGTATGACCTGCTGTTGCGGAGTGCCAGCCACTCGGACGGATCGAGTGGCTCGGTTCCGGACAAGGGGGCCTTGGATGCGACGCTCACGCTCGGCGCCTATGAAGGCGCGGTAATTGCACTGGTTGGCGGCGGTGAAAGTTTCATGCTTTCGCAAGGCGCCCACGGCATTTGCATTGCGTCAGTCGTGTTGCCGGGCGGCTCTGATGAAGTCGTGTCCGAAGGCAGCACAATGGCGTTGGCCTTGCTTTGCGCGCATATAACTTCGATTATTCCGTCGACGACCGCGCCAACATGGATGCGGAAGTCAAGGAACTGCAGCTGCAGATCGACGACGTGCTGACCAACACCACCTTCAACGGCGTCACGCTGTTCTCGAAAACCGTGGGCACCGATGTCACCGTCGACATTGCCACCGGCGCCGCCGCGACCGACCTCGTGACACTTACGAGCCTCGGCATCGACGGCACCAATCTCACTGTTGCAGCTCTCGACGTCACGACTGCGGCACTTGCCGCAACGACGATTACCAGCGTCGATGCCGCCCTCAAGGAAGTGAGCGCGACGCGGGCAACGCTGGGTGCGGGCCAGAACCGTCTGGAGAGCGTGGTCAACAACCTCACGACCAACTCGACCAACCTGTCGGACGCGCGTTCGCGGATCGAGGATGCCGATTACTCGGACGAGACGACCGCGATGGCCAAGGCCCAGATCCTCAGCCAGGCTTCGACCGCGATGATCGTACAGGCCAACCAGAGCCAGCAGAACGTGCTGTCGCTGCTGCGGTAAGGCCGGAAGGGTCAGACTGCGTCTGTCCCCCCAGACGGAACCCGGCGGAACCCCACCGTTGGGTTCTTTCTTTTTGTAGCGAGCCATCTCGCTGACAGATGAGGCGTCCGGCTTATCGCAGTGGCGATGTGCGGGGAATGGGCCCGATGAGCTAGCAGTGATAGACTGCATGCCTTAGCAACTGGAGATGGGCCATGTCCGGACAACAGATCGCCAGCGAAGAAGCGCTCGAAGAGGTGCTGGGCACGCCGATGGAATTCGTGCGCGGCAAGGTGGTGAGCGAGCTGAACGAGGCGATGAGGGATTTCATCGCCATGGCGCCACTGGTATTCGTGGCCACGGTGGACGAGGACGGTTTACCCGACGTTTCGCCCAAGGGCGATCCGGCCGGCTTCGTCGAGGTGGCAGGTGACACCATCCTGCTGATTCCGGAACGTCCGGGTAACCGGCTGACCTTCGGCTTCCGAAACATATTGCGAAACGGATGCATCGGTCTGATCTTCGTGGCGCCGCACCAGCGCGAGACGCTGAGAGTCAAAGGCAGGGCGAGCCTCCATCACGATCCCGAGGTGCAGGCGCGGATGCAGGTGAACGGCAAACCGGCGTTGCTGCACACCCGCGTCGAAGTGACCGAATGCTTCTTCCATTGCGGCAAGGCGCTGATCCGTTCTCACCTTTGGCAACCCGGGGAATGGCCGGAAAAGGCGCGCCCGGTCGCGGCGCGTGGCTTCGGCTCGATGATGCAAACGGACGAGGCCAGCGTGATTCAAACCGAAACGTTGCTCGACAAGGCCTACAAGGATGAGCTCTACTGAGCTTGAAGCAGGGGCTCAGGCTTCTTCGCCTGATTTGCGGTGTTGCCGGCCCGCGACGCCAAAACACAATGTTTCGCGCTCCTGATCGATCACCGATCGCGCTACTGCTTCCGGGACGCCGAAGCCGAACAGCACCGATTCCGATAGCTGCAGGCTCGCCTCGGTCGTTTCCGGAACGGCGTCGAAGGCACCAAGCCGGCGCAGCTGATGAGCATGGGCAGGATCACGGGCGCGGGCATAGACCGGTACATGGGGCCAGATTCCATGCACCGCTGAAACGACCTGTTCTGCAGCTCCGGAATTGTCCATTGTGGTGACAAAGGCTGCAGCCTTGCCGATGCCAATTGTGCGCAAGAGGTCGGGGTTGCTTGCGTCGCCGAAGGCCACGGGCTGCCCGTTTTCCCTCGCATCTTCGATGATCTCCGGATCATTGTCGATTGCGAGATAAGGAATTCGCTGGTCTTCGAGTATCTTCCCGAGGATGCGTCCAACGCGGCCAAACCCCCCGATAACGATCGCTTCAGCACTTGCATCGGCAGGCAATGCGGCTTCCTCCTCCATTCGCCGTGAAACGAGGTATCGGCCGAGCAATCGCCCCACTGCCTCGAGGCCGGGAGTCGCGAACATGGTCACCACCACCACTGAAATCGCGAATTGCGCGACATCGTTTGCGATGACGCCCAGCCCCAGCGCTGCGGTGATCGCGACCAGCGCAAATTCTCCACCTTGGCTTAGCAGCACCGCCACTTCGGCAGCTATGGGTATTGGGCGGCGCAGGGCGAACGAGAGACCGAACAGGATGGCCGATTTC
>CAYPFE010000314.1:0-4293 GCA_964409895.1 uncultured Novosphingobium sp. | reverse complement strand
CCGTAATTCCATAGAGTTGACCCGGGTGACACATGGGTGACACCTGTCACCCTCGTCGCTTCGCCGGCAGACCGGGCCCGCGCTCAAAGAAACGCCTTCACGTCGGCCAGGAAGCGGTCCAGCTGGTCGTGGTGGAGCCAGTGGCCGGCGTTTGCGTATTCGACGATCCGGGAGTCGGCGAAGTTGGCCATGCGGCCGTCCTTTTCCGGGTTCGAGGCGAAGCTGCCGGAGCCGTAGAGGAACAGGATCGGGCAGGTGATCGCCCGCCACAGCTCTTCCTGCTCGGCATAGGAAATGTCTGTTGCCGACCAGACGTTGAGATAGTTGTCGAACTTCCAGCTCCAGCTGCCGTCCTCGTTGAGGCTGGCGCCGTGGATGGTAAGGTGCCGGGCCTGTTCGTCGGAGAGAAAGGCGTTTTCCTCCTTCATCCGGGCATAGGCGGCCTCGATCGAGGGATAGCGCTTGGGCGTGCGGCCCGCCGCCTTGCGCTTGCCGTCGATCCATTCGCGGATGCGTTCGGCCCGGCCCCTGGCTTCGATCTCGCGGCGCAGTTCGGGCGAGGGGCCGAGGCCCTCGATATTGACGAGCTTGCGCACCTTTTCCGGATAGAGCCCGGCAAAGCGCGTGGCGATGTTGCCGCCGAGCGAATGGGCGACGATCGTCACCTGCTCATGGCCGAGCGTGTGGACCAGCTGCGCGAAGTCATAGACGAAGGCGTCCATGCCGTAATGGCCCTCCGGCGACCACTGGCTGTCGCCATGGCCTCTGAGGTCGGGCGCGATGACGTGCCAGTCATGCCGCAGTTCCTCGGCCACCCAGTCCCAGCTGCGGCAATGGTCGCGCCCGCCGTGCTGGAGGATGAGCGGCGGGGCATCGCGGTTGCCCCAGTCGACGTAATGCAGCCGCAGGCGCTGCGAGACATAGCTGTTCGAGGTCGGTCCAAGCAGGCTCATGACCCGTGTCCTTGCGCTTCTGCTGCCCAAGCGTCAATTGGCGGCGGGAAAACATTGCTTTCTGGCCTTGCGCATCGGCCGTCACCATGTTTGGGAGCGCAAGCCGCAACCGGAGGAACCCATGGCGACACATACAACCCGCATGCTGATCATCGGATCGGGCCCTGCAGGCCTGTCCGCCGCGATCTATGGCGCGCGCGCGGGCATGGAGCCTATCGTCGTGCAAGGACTGCAGCCGGGCGGGCAGCTCACCATCACCACCGATGTCGAGAACTATCCGGGCTTCCGCGACGTCATCCAGGGGCCGTGGCTGATGCAGGAGATGCAGGCGCAGGCCGAACATGTCGGCACGCGGATGATGTGGGATACAATCGTCGATATCGACCTGTCAGGCCCGGTCTTCACGGCCACGGGCGACGGCGGCGACGTCTATCAGGGCGATACGCTGGTGATCGCCACGGGCGCGCAGGCGAAGTGGCTTGGCGTGCCGGGCGAGCAGGAATTGTCAGGAAAGGGTGTGTCGGCTTGTGCGACCTGCGACGGCTTCTTCTTCCGCGGCAAGAAGATCGCGGTGATCGGCGGCGGCAACACGGCGGTCGAGGAAGCGCTCTACCTCACCAACCACAGCGACGACGTGACGCTGATCCACCGCCGCGATTCGCTGCGGGCGGAAAAGATCCTGCAGGACCGGCTGTTTGCCAACCCGAAGATCTCCGTGCTGTGGGACAAGACGGTCGAACGCTTCGAAGCCTGCGAGGATGGGGCTCTCGCCTCGCTGGCGCTGGTCGATACCCAGACCGGCGAGAACAGCAGCCTCGCGGTCGAAGGCGCTTTCGTGGCGATTGGCCACGCGCCTGCAACCGAGCTGTTCAAGGGCAAGCTGGCGATGGATGGCGGCGGCTACCTGGATGTGGAGCCCGGCACGCCGAAGACCGCGATCCCGGGCGTTTTCGCCTGCGGCGACGTGATGGACCATGTCTATCGGCAGGCGGTGACCGCGGCCGGTACCGGCTGCATGGCCGCTCTCGATGCCGAGCGCTACCTTGCCGAGCGCGATTTTGCGGACAAGAGCCGGGTAGCGGCGGAGTAGCAGGGCTTCAGCGCGCCGCCGCGATGTAGTGATCGACATTGCCGGCCAGCACGTCGAGCGGGACATTGCCGCCGTCGACCACCGCCTGGTCGAAATCCCTGAGATCGTAGCGGTCACCCAGTGCGGCCTGGGCCCGTTCGCGCTGGCGGATGATCTCGCTGTGACCCATCTTGTAGCCGCAGGCCTGCCCCGGCCAGCTGCAATAGCGGTCGACTTCGCTCTCCATCGTCTCTGCCTTGTTGCCGTTGCGCTCGACAAAGAAGGCGACGGCCTGTTCGCGCGACCAACCCTTGGCATGCAGGCCGGTATCGGCAACCATGCGGCAGGCGCGGAAGGCGAGGCTCTGGAGATAGCCGAGCTTGCCTGCGGGGTCTTCATCATAGGCGCCGAGCTCGTCGGCAAGCTGCTGCGCATAGAGGCCCCAGCCTTCGCTATAGGCATTGAACGACAGGATCGAGCGGATCAGCGGCAGGATGTTGGCATAATCGCCCTGCCAGACGTGACCCGGGATGGCTTCGTGATGCACCAAGGTCGGCAGGTCGTAGGTGCGGTGGAGGTCAGTCGTCCGCAGGTTGATCCACATCTTGCCGGGGATCGAACCGTCGATCGATCCCGGCCCGCCATAGGCGACGGGCGCGCCCGGTTCCTCGGCTGGCGGCAGGCGGCGGACTTCGAGGTTGCCGCGTACCAGCCGCCGGAACGCTCGCGGCATCTGCCGCCTGATCCAGTCCACCCGCGCCTCGATGAAGGCGACAATCTCGGCCCTTCCCGGATCGTCCGGGGCAAAGCGGTAGAGCGGGTCCTGCGCCAGCGCGGTCATGCGCTCGCCCACGCTTCCCGAAGTGTAGCCCAGCGAGGCCAGGATCGGGTCCATCCGGGCATGCAGTGCGGCCAGCTCCTCGAGACCGAGCTCGCGGACTTCCGCGGGTGAAAGCCTCGTCGTCGTGCCGGCCCGCAGCGCCCAGGCGTAATAGGCCTCGCCGTGCGGGCGCGCGGCCATGCCGGGCTCGGACGTCGCCACGGCGCGCTGCGCCCTCAGTTCCGCCAGCTGCTCTTCCAGTGCGGGGACCACATCCCGGGTGACGATCGTATGGGCATGGATGCCGTATTCGCCGAGGTAACCCAGGGATTGCTCCATACGCCGGGTCAGCGATCCGACCAGCGGGCCGCCGTCCCGCGCCTCGGCAATGCTTTGCTCCATCTGCGTGATCGCCTTGTCGAGCAGGAAATCGGGCGGGACGAGGCCCATTTCGCGCGCGTTGCGGATGCGTTCCAGCTCGCCGCGCAACACGCCGGGAATGGCGGAGAGGCGCGAAAGATAGGCATGGACGTCGTCCAGCGTGCGGATCGGGTGATCGGCATCGAGAAAGCGCAGCGCGTCGATATAGGCGCCGACGTTCTGGATCACCGGGTAGGGCGTGTTGCGCCAGCCACCGACCGCGACGTCGCCATAGGGCAGGTCGAAGCCATCGAGCGCGGTCCGATAGGCGCTGCGCACCACCGCGAGGCTGGTGGCCGTTGGCGGATCGAGTCTCTCTGTTGCGATACCTTCGACCCTGCGCAGGTCGTTGCGCAGGATGATGGCGAGTTGTTCCATTCCGGCAGCAGACCTGTCGCCAAGCCGTGAGCGTAGTTCGGCTCGCGCGCCGGTGTCGATGCCCAGCGACGTTGCCGCTTCCGGTCCGGTTTCGATCAGCCGCCAGGCGATATCGTCGAGCAACTGCCCGACTTCGGTGTTTGCTCTGGCTGGTGCATTGCCATGGACGCAGGACGGTAACGCCATCGCCGCGCCGGTCCCCGCCAAGAGGACCAAGGCATCGCGGCGGGACAGGCTTGAAGCACTCATGGTGGTTGATTGGCGGGGCCAGCGGATCAAGTCAAATCGCGTCGCACCTTGATCCGCCGGGCGGATGGCTTAACAGGCCTCACGCGGTCGCAACTGGCGGAGACGAAGCTTGGGGTTGATCCTCTCGATCATGATGCTGACGATCATCGCGCTTCTGGGCGCTTCATGGTTCTTCTGGAAGCGGCCCGACGGGCGCAGGCAGGCACTGCTGATGCTCGTCCTTGCAGCAGTGATCGCGGCGAATGTGGCGATCCTGACGGTGCCGGGCCCGGATGGCACGGCGCCTGCTGCCAGCACTCCGATAGAATGATCCCGGATCATGCCCCAAACCCGTTCGTGCTGAGCTTGTCGAAGCACGGTCCTTTTCTTCGAAGCCGGGGTTCGAAGTGAAGAACAGCCCTTCG
>CAYPFE010000313.1:0-4298 GCA_964409895.1 uncultured Novosphingobium sp. | reverse complement strand
AAAGCGAACGGCTGGTGCAGCAGGCGCTGGACCGGCTGATGGAGAGCCGCACGACGCTGGTGATCGCCCACCGTCTCGCCACCGTGCGGCAGGCCGACCGGATCATCGTCATGGACGAGGGCCGCATCGTCGAGCAAGGCACGCATGCCATGCTGAGCAATGCTGGCGGCCTCTATGCACGGCTGGCGTCGCTTCAGTTCGACATGCCGCAGGCCGCCGCGGCCGGTTGAATTATTTACGCATGCGGCGATAGGCCGGGTTCAGCACCGATTAACCGACAGCCGAGCACACACATCCGCCGCTACAAAGCCGAACAGGAGCCCAGATGTCACTTGCCTTACCGAATGACTTCCTTCGCAAGTTTGTCCTGTGCCTGTCTGCCGCCATGCTGCCTGCTGCTTCGGCCTGGGCGGAAGATGCGGAAGACCTGGATGATTGGGGCACCTATGGCATCCAGACCCAGTGGATCGACAATGACGCGCGGCCCGGCGACGATTTCGACCGCTACGTCAACGGCATTTGGAACGACAGCTTCGAAATGCCGGAAGACAAGTCCCGGATCGGCGCCTTCAACTCCCTAAGGGACCTGTCGGAAGACAGGCTGAAACTCGTCCTCGAGGAGCTTGCCGCAGGTGACCATGCGCCAGGCACTCCGGAGGCGCGGATCGCAGCGGCCTACGCGGCCTTCATGGACACTAACCGTATCGAGGAAGCCGGCCTGGCACCCGCGCGGCCATGGCTGGACCGGATCTATGCCGCGAAGTCGGTCGAGGACCTGATCGCCCTGTTCGCCTCTCCCGGCTACGATTCGCCGATCGCGCCCTATGTCGACGCCGACGAGAAACAGAGCGACATATACACGCTCTATATCGTCCAGTCGGGACTCGGCATGCCCGACCGTGACTATTACCTCGAGGACACCGAGAAGAATCTTGAGCTGCGGACCAAGTACCTCGAGCTGCTCGAAGGGCTGATGGGTGAACTGGGCTATCAGGACCCCAAGGGCGCCGCCGAAGCGGTCTATGCACTTGAAACGCGCATGGCGCGGGAGATGTGGGACCGGGCGGAAAGCCGCAACCGCGACCTTACCTACAACAAGCTCACCCGCGCCGAGGTCGATGCGCTGGAAGCAGGCAGTCTGCTCAATCGCTTTGTCAGCGACCTCTCGGAAGAACCTGTCCGCGACATAGTCGTCGCGCAGATGCCGCCAACCGACGATGAGCTGGCCGAGGCCAAGATCACGCCGGCAGATGCCGCGGCCAAGCTCGGCGGCGGTGTGCCTGCGACTCTCAAGCTGATCGGCCAAGTCCCGCTGGCGACATGGCAGGCGTGGCTCGCCTCGCACTTCCTCAGCGACCATGCGGCCTTCCTCCCAAGCCGGATCGACGATGCCAATTTCGCCTTCTACGGCACCGCGCTCGGCGGTCAGCCCAAGCAGCGCCCGCGCTGGAAGCGCGCGATCAGCTCGATCGAGGGCCAGATCGGCGAACTGCTCGGCGAGATCTACGCCAGGCGCTATTATCCGCCCGAGGAAAAGGCGGCGATGCAGGACCTCGTCACCAATCTGCGCAAGGCGATGGCCGCCAACCTCGAGGACCTCGCTTGGATGGGCCCGGAAACACGCGCCGAGGCTGTCAAGAAGCTGGAAGCCTTCACCCCCAAGATCGGCGCGCCGGCCAAGTACAAGGCCTATGACGGGCTTGCGATCTCGGCCGAAGGCGCTCTGGCCAACGAGATGGAAGCGCACCGCTGGGGCACCGAATTCACGATCGGCCGTATCGGCAAAGAGGTCGACCGCGGCGAATGGTTCATGTTTCCGCAGACAGTCAACGCCTATTACAACCCCACTTTCAACGAGATCGTGTTTCCAGCCGCGATCCTGCAGCCCCCGTTCTTCAACCTTTCGGCCGATCCTGCCGTCAATTACGGCGCGATCGGCGCGGTGATCGGCCACGAGATGGGCCACGGCTTCGACGACCAGGGCGCAAAGTCGGATGGTCAGGGCAATCTGCGGGACTGGTGGACGGCGCAGGACAAGGCCAATTTCGAGAAACTTCAGGACCAGCTGGTGGCGCAATACAACGCCTTGTGCCCCTTCGACGATGGCAAGACCTGCGTGAACGGCGAGCTGGCGCTGGGCGAGAACATCGGCGACCTTGGCGGCCTCAGCCTTGCCTATCGCGCCTATCGCCTGTCGCTGGACGGCAAGGAAGCGCCGGTCATCGACGGCACTACCGGCGACCAGCGCTTCTTCATGGCCTGGGCGCAGGTCTGGCGCGGCAAGGTCCGCGAAAAACTGGCACGGCAGCACCTCGTCACCGATCCGCACTCCCCGCCAAAATACCGGATCAACGGCATCGTCCGCAATTTCGACGAATGGTATCGTGCTTTCGGCGTTGCCGAGGAAGACGCGCTCTATCTGCCGCCGGAGAAACGAGTACGCATCTGGTAAAGCTCCGCTTGACATAACCTCGATGTCGTTGAAGGCAGCGAGCCCGGATCAATCCGGCCCGAAAACCGGCAAGGCAAGCGAGATCGCATGACATTCCTGCAGCAGCTGCTGATAGCCATCGTCCAGGGCATCACTGAATTCCTTCCGATCTCCTCGTCGGGCCACCTGATCCTCATTCCCCATTTGACCGACTGGCCCGACCAGGGGCCGATGATCGATGTAGCCGTCCATATCGGATCGCTGCTCGCGATCGTCATCTACTTCTTCAAGGACGTTCGCGGTCTTGCCGAAGGCGGCTTCGCGACGATCGGTATCGGCAAGGCGCCCGAACAACGCAGGCTGTTCCTGTGGATCGTTATCGGCACGATCCCCGCCGTCGCCTTCGGCCTGTTCCTCAAGCTTGGCGGCTATCTCGAAACCTTCCGTTCGACCGATCTCGTGGCAGCCAACCTGATCGTCTATGGCGTGCTGCTCGGCCTTGCCGACCGCTTCGGCAAGAGTGCGAAGCGATACGAGGATATGTCGCTGCGCGACGCCATCCTCGTTGGGCTGGCGCAGGCCCTCGCCCTGATCCCCGGAACAAGCCGCTCGGGCGTCACCATGACCGTCGCACGCGCATTGGGATACGAGCGCGTCCAGGCGGCTCGATTCTCCTTCCTCCTCGCCATACCTGCTGTCGCCGGCGCGGGCCTGCTTGCGGCGCTCGACCTTGCCGAGGCATCCGCGCAGATGCAGTGGGACGCGTTCGTCACCGGGGTCCTTACCTTCATCGCGGCCTTTGCCACCATGGCCTTCCTGATGCGATTCCTCCAGAAGGCCTCGATGCTGGTCTTCGTCATCTACCGCATCGCGCTCGGTTGTGCGCTGCTGGCGTTCTTTTAGGCAACAGTGACATGGGCAAGCTGAAGGCCAAGCGATATCGGGAGCTGCTGGAACCGCTAGAGCGCGAGCTTGTCGCCATGGCACGCTGGGCGGCTGCGACCGGAGCCCGCATCCTGATGTTGTTCGAGGGGCGAGATACGGCCGGCAAGGGCGGCGCGATCAAGGCCCTCTCCGGACGCCTGAACCCGCGCCAATGCCGCATCGTCGCGCTCTCCAAACCGGATGAGCGCGAATCGAGCCAATGTTACTTCCAGCGCTATGCCGCTCATTTGCCGGCCAAAGGCGAAATCGTACTGTTCGACCGAAGCTGGTACAATCGCGCGGGCGTCGAAAAGGTCATGGGATTCGCCGACGGCGAGGATGTCGAGCGCTTCCTGCAGGAGGTACCCGCCTTCGAGAAGATGCTGGTAGATGACGGCATCCTGCTCTTCAAATACTGGCTGTCGTGCGATCAGGAGAATCAGGAAGAACGGCTTGCCGAACAGCTCGACGATCCTCTGAAACGCTGGAAGCTGTCGCCGATCGATTTTGTCGCCCGCACGCAATACGCGGCCTACACGCAGGCGCGCGAGGAAATGCTCAAGGCAAGCCACACTTCGCATGCGCCCTGGACGATCGTCGATTTCAATGACCAGAAGCTTGGCCGGCTGACGTTGGTGCGCGATCTCCTCGACAGATTGCCCGACACGCATGTCGAACCCGCCGAGATTGATTTCGAGCCTCTCGGTCACGAGCCGCTTTGCGAGGAGTTCGGCGTCATCTCGCCGATTCGGCCATTCCCGGCCTGATCCGCGCGCTTGACTTTCGCAGCCCGCTGGCGCAAGGGCCGCTGCCTTGAGGGGCGGCGTGCTTTCGCCGCTCTGCTTGTTTGCCCTTCAGATGCGCGGCTGCCCGGCAAGGGTGGCCGATACGATTAGGATAACGTCATGGCGAAGCCAGCAACCGTCAAGATCAAGCTCGTGTC
>CAYPFE010000312.1:0-4334 GCA_964409895.1 uncultured Novosphingobium sp. | reverse complement strand
CATCGATGGTATCACCGCAGAACCGGTCGGCTGGGTCGAGCGGGCAGGTGGCGATCTTGCCGTGGCGGCCAAGCAGGCCGGGCTGGTCGACCGGATCGGCAGTTTCACCGAATTCGGCATGCGCGTAGCCGAAATCGTTGGCGAGGATGGCAATGGCGCAGGGCCCGGCAGTTTTGCCAATACCGGCTTCGATGCCTGGATCGCCGCCAATGGCGAAGATCATGACGGCCAGCCGATCGGCGTCATCACCATCGCGGGTGAGATCGTCGATGGCGACGCCGGGCCGGGCACGGCTGGTGGAAACCGCATCGCCGGCCTGCTCGACGATGCGCTGGACGATGACCTCGCGGCGCTGGTCGTCAGGGTCGATTCGCCGGGTGGTTCGATCCTGGCGGCAGAACAGATTCGCGACGCGATCGAGCGCTACTCGGAGAAGAAGATCCCTGTCGTTGTCTCCATGGCCAATGTCGCGGCAAGCGGAGGGGTCTGGGTGTCGACGCCGGCTGAACGCATTTTCGCCGAGCCTTCGACATTCACCGGTTCCATCGGAGTCTTCGCGATCCTGCCTAGCTTCGAACGCGCGCTCGCGGATTTCGGAGTCACCGGAGGGGGGGTCAAGACGACGCCGCTGTCTGGCCAGCCGGACGTGATGAGCGGAATTGCGCCGGAAATATCCTCGATCATCCAGGCCAATGTCGAAAGCAGCTACCGCAAGTTCCTGAAGCTTGTCGCCGATTCGCGCGGCAAGAGCGCACAGGAGGTCGAGGCCTTCGCAGAAGGCCGCCCGTGGGATGGCGGAACCGCACGACAATTCGGCCTGGTTGACCAGTTCGGTGGTCTCGACGACGCGCTTGCCTATGCAGCCAAGGCTGCCGGGCTCGACCCCGGCGACTGGCATGCCGAATATCTCGGAGCAGGCGAGGATGAGCTATCGGCACTGATGCGCCAGTTGAGCAGAGGCAGTGCGGTTCATGGCGGTGGCGGCGGCCGCGATGTCGTCGCCTTGGCTGCGGATCGTCAGGCGGAACTTCCGGCACGCGCGCTGGGCGATGCGCGCAGGTTGCTGACTCTGAGGGGGGCACAGGCCTATTGCCTGGAATGCATGCCGCTCATGCCCGCACCCAGGACCGGTAATGGAGATTCTGCCGGCCTTGGATGGATCGCCAGGCTGATCGACCTCGTATTGAAGTAGGGGAGGCCGCCAGCCCAAGGCATGTCCCGGTTCGGCATCGACTGTCCCATGATGGCCCACGGCGCTTGCCCTTTGGCCATCGTGCTTATAAGGGCTCGTCCCTTGTCATTCAGGCTTCATCGGCGGGCGTGGCGGAACTGGTAGACGCGCTGGTTTTAGGTACCAGTATCGAAAGATGTGGGGGTTCGAGTCCCTTCGCCCGCACCAGTGCCCCGGACCCGGACCGGTGAAGCAAGTTGAGATCGCAGGAAGGCTTTTGAAATGCAGATCGTCGAGACCACCAACGAGGGTTTGAAGCGCGCCTATTCGGTGACGATTACCGCCACGGACATCGCGCAGCGGATCGATGGCGAGGTCAAGCGAATCGCTCCGCAGGTGCGCATGCCCGGCTTCCGTCCCGGCAAGGTGCCGGCGAACCTCATCAAGAAGATGCACAAGGACGCGCTGCATCAGGACGCGCTCAACACTTCCATTCGCGATGCGATGGACAAGCTGGTTGCGGACAATTCGCTGCGCCCGGCCACCCAGCCACAAGTCGAGCTGGGCGACGGCTACGAGGAAGGCAAGGATGCCGAGCTGGCGGTGAGCCTTGAGGTGCTTCCCGCGATCGAGGCGCCCTCGATTGACGGTCTGAATATCGACAAGCTTATCGTTCCGGTGAGCGATGAGCAGGTCTCGGAGCAGATCAACCGGCTCGCCGAACAGCAGAAGCGCTTCAAGGAAGCGCCCAAGACGAAGAAAGCCGCCGAGGGCGACCAGGTGATCTGCGACTTTGTCGGCAAGATTGACGGTATTGAGTTCGATGGCGGCAAGGCCGAGAATCAGGCCATCGAGATCGGCGCGGGCAGGCTGATCCCTGGGTTTGAGGACGGGCTGGTCGGTGTCAAGACGGGCGAGGAACGCACGATCACCGTGACCTTCCCCGAGGATTACCAGGCCGAGGACCTCAAGGGCAAGGAAGCGACGTTTGATATCACGGTCCACGAAGTCAAAGTGCAGACCGAAACGGTCGTCGACGACGATTTTGCCAAGGAACTGGGTCTCGAAGGCCTTGAGCAGCTTCAGAACCTGCTGCGTGGCCAGCTTGAGCAGGAGAATTCGGGTCAGACGCGCACGCAGATGAAGCGTGCGCTGCTCGACCAGCTTGCCGCCGGCCACGATTTCGAAGTGCCGCCTTCGATGGTGGAAGCTGAATTCGAACAGATCTGGCAGCAGCTGACCCAGGAAGCGAACCGGGAAGAGGATCCCGAAGCAGCGCTGAAGGAAATCGAGGACGAAAAGGACGATTACCGAGCAATCGCCGAACGCCGGGTGCGGCTTGGACTGCTGCTGTCCGAGATCGGACAGGTCAACGGCGTCGAGGTCACCAGCCAGGAAATGTCGATGCTGATCCAGCAGGAAGCCCAGCGTTACCGGGCGGAGGATCGCGAGCGGTTCATGGAGTTCATACAGTCCGATCCCATGGCGGCTGCCCAGCTGCGCGCGCCGCTGTACGAGGACAAGGTCATCGACTTCCTGATCGACAAGGCCGAGGTCACCGAAAAGGAAGTGACCGCCGAGGAATTGCAGGCCGCGATCGAGGCGGAAGCCGAAGACACCCAGAAGAAGGCGCCCGCCAAGAAGAAGGCTCCGGCCAAGAAGGCGGCCGAGAAAAAACCCGCTGCGAAGAAGCCGGCAGAGAAAAAGCCGGCCGCAAAGAAGGCACCTGCCAAGAAGGCAGATGCCGGCGACAAGGCCGAGGCGAAACCGGCTGCCAAGAAGGCTCCTGCCAAGAAGTCCGCGGTCAAAAAGCCCGCCGCGAAGAAGGCACCGGCCAAGAAGGCTGCCGCCAAGCCAGAGTGATTGCCGGCCACATTGGCCGCGCTTGCATTCCTGCGTTCGAGAGTGCGACTGCTGCATACCCGTAAAGCACGGGAGCTTCCGGCGTCAGCCGAATTCGCCCATTGAACTCCGGGCTCTCCAAGGCGATAGTCGTGCAGCGATTTCGCGGACGCTGCAGGGGGATGCATGCCGGAACCGGACGAAACGGGCGCAGACGGGTGTCAACCGCTGGCCTTCATCAGCCACCATTCGTCGCAGGTGGAGCAGGCGCGGCACATCGCGCGCATTCTCGGAAGACATGGCATCAAGGGCTGGATGGCGCCTGACGATATCGAGCCGGGCCAGGCTTTCGATCAGGTGATCATCGAACAGATCGGCAAGTGCGACGTCATCCTGCTGCTGTTTTCCGCGAGATCGGACCAGTCGAAACACGTCAAGCGTGAGGTCATGCTGGCCGAACAGCAGGGGAAGCTGATCTATCCGATACGGCTCGAATCGATCCAGCCTGACGGGCTTGCCTACTGGCTGCAGGACTACCAGTGGATCGACTGGCTGGATGGCCGCGACGATGCGATCGAACGCATGGTGGCAACGATCCGCCGCCAGCTTTCGGCGCAGTCTACCGGGCCTCAACCGGCACCGCCGTCAGCACCTGATCCACCGCTGCCGCCTGAGCCAGCCGCTCCGCTGGCTGCCGCGGCAGAACCGGCATGGGCTGCGCCGGCCGCGTCGGATCAGCTTATCCGGGGCCTCGACAACAAGGCGCTGATGATCCTCGTCCCGCTCGGCTTGCTGATCCTGATGGTGATCGCTGCCGCGGTTATGGGCGGGGACGATGAGATTCCGATAGCCCCTGTCGATCCGGCCGATCCCGGATCCCTGTTCAGCAGCGGCGGCGGCGGCGGACCGGGCGCGAAAACGGGCGAGATCAAGCTCAAGCCTGGGCTGTGGTCGTCGCGTTCCGAGCTGGTGGGCTTCTCCTCCAACATGCCAGGCATCACCCCGGACATGGCGCGCGCGGAATTCGCGAGTCAGCCCGAACAGGAATGCATCACCCAGGCAGAAGCCGATTCGCCCAGACAAGCGCTGCTCGATGACATGAGCGATATGGGCGTTTGCACAGCCAATGACCTTTATGTCGAGGATGGAGACGTTGGCGGTAGCATGACCTGTTTGGAGGACGGCGCCAGTTACAACGTGGTCCTCGCTGGCAGCTACACGCCCACGCGTATCGATCTCGACATCAATACGACGGCTCTCGGCATGGTTGACGGGCAAAGCCTTCAGTTCAGGGTGCAGACGAAGATGGTCAGCACCCGGA
>CAYPFE010000311.1:0-4347 GCA_964409895.1 uncultured Novosphingobium sp. | reverse complement strand
TCTGGAACAGGTGCTGTTCGTCGCGGAACTTGATGCCTGCGAGCTGAAGCTTGCCCTTCTTTTCGATGTAGGTCTGGTTCGGTCCGTTGACCATGATGTCGGACACGTCCGGATCGTTCAGCAGCTCTTCCAGCGGGCCAAAGCCGAGCAACTCGTCGATCAGCACCTTTTCCAGGGCAAACTGTTCGCGCCGGTTGAAGGTGATCTTGAGCTCGGCCAGCACTTCCATGATGATCGACCGGAATTCCTCGGAGAGTTCCTCCTTGGAGAGCGTTGCGGCGGCCTCGGGATCGACGCGTTCGAGCAGGCGCGGCAACACCTGTTCCTTGATCTTGTGGATCGAGACCTCGAAACCGCTCTGTTCCTGCTGCTCGTGGACCGCATTGGCGCGGTCGGCGAGCCGCGTCATCGCATCTTCGCGCATCTTCGGACCATCGCCGGAGAAGCCGTCGTCCATGCCCGGAAGCGGAGGATAATCGCTGGGCTCGCCAGGAACCGGCGCGATCGAGGGTATTGGAGACGGCTCGGGCGCGGCTTCCTTTGGAGCAGATTCGCCACTGCCCTTGATCGGGCGGGCAACGCCAAAAGCCGGGCGAGACCCGGGTTGCATGCTGCCAATTCCGTTCTTACGCCCAAATGCACTCATTGCTCAGTCAACCTCATCGGCGCCCTGCGAGCAGGACGCATTTGCCGGGGTGGTTCTTGATTGAACATTAGGGTTGAAACTTTGATAACTTACTAATGCCCCTTCGCAAGGATCAGCGACAGACGATGCAGCATTGCTGGTTGTGCCTGCGGCCGCTCGGCCGCAGGGTGGAGTGGCATCACACCGTGCCGAAGAGCCGGGGAGGGCGCGATACCGTCGCAATGCATCCGATTTGCCACCGGACGATCCACGCCAGTTTCAGTAATTCCGAGCTGGTGCGGACCGGGGGTAATGCCGATTTGCTGCGCAATCATCCGGTCGTTTTGAGGTTCCTACGTTGGATCGCCAGAAAACCGCCCGATTTTCACGCACCTACCCGACGAAGCGCGCGCTCGTATCGGATATAGCGCCCGCGAAGTGGTTGGGCTTGCGATGCCGTCGCCAGCTCGAAGGCGCGCGGCTCAGTCCAGATCTTCGGGGCGGAAGACCGGAATCTCTTCGACTGGCTGCATCGAGACCACCGGAATCTTGCGGCTGGTGCGGGTCTTGTAGGTGGCGTAGAACGGATAGGTCTTGACCATGTAGTCCCATGCCTCGTCATATTCGTCACCCTCGAGCTGCCGCCACGTGGCGCGATAGGCCTGGGTGGCGATCTGGAAATCGACCTCGGGACTGGCGATGAGGTTGAGGAACCATGAGGGGTGCTCGTCGGCGCCGCCTTTCGAACCGACAATCAGAACTTCGCCGGAAAGAATGCCATAGGACAGCGGGGTGACGTAGGTCTTGCCGCTCTTGCGCCCCTTGAAACGGATCAGGCAGTTGAGGCCTAGGTTCCCCGGCCTGGTGGCGGCAAGGTCGACGGCATGCCCCTCGGTGCCTCCCGATTCGAGATATTGCCTGAGATGACCGGCGATGAACTTCCGCGTTTCATCCGCTATCTTGTGTCCGCCGCTCATTCACATCCTCCGAAAGTACCGGTGGCCCGCAGGTTTCGGTCATTTCAATCGGGCTGTCCAGTATGCCTCGCCCGTTGCGCTCCTGTGCCAACATGTTAGCACAGCGGCGGACGGACTATCGTCCAGTCACGAAGAGCAAGCGGAAATCATGACAATCGCAGGCGAGATAGAGGCGGGATTTTCTCTCGCCGGCAAGGTGGCGGTACTGACCGGTGCGGGCTCGGGGCTGGGGCAGGAAGCCGCGCGGCTGTTCGCCGTTGCCGGTGCGCAAGTCGTTGCGAGCGATATCGACGAGGCCGGCCTCGCCATGACTGCTCAGCAGATCAAGCGATCGGGAGGCAAGGTGCTGACCCGCAAGGCCGACGTTACCGACCGGGCGGAGATGGAAGCGCTGGCCGACTTTGCCGTTTCCGAACTGGGATCGCTCGACATCTGGCTCAACTGCGCGGGCGTGTCCTATCTCCACTCGCTGCTTGGAACCGAGGAGGACAGGGCCGCGCGCACCGTTGCGATCAACATGATGGGGCCATACTGGGGTTGCCTTGCCGCCGCACGGGTGATGGCCGATCGCGGCGGTGGTAGCATAGTTAACATTTCGTCGGGCGGTGGTTCCAAGCCGCTTCCCGGCATCGCCATCTACGGCATGACCAAGGCGGCTGTGAACTCGCTGACCTGGACTGCAGCGGCCGAATTCGGACCGATGGGTATTCGCGTCAACGCGGTCGCCCCGGGGTGGATCGAGACGCCGATGGCGCAGGACCTGTTCCGCGACGAGACCGGCGCGATCAGTCAGGAGCTCGCCGAAGTGGTCCGCGCGCAGATGAAGCAGAGTTCGCCGCTGAAGATACTCGGCAAGCCGTCCGACATCGCATATGCGCTGCTCTACCTGGCGTCAGATGCCAGCCGCTTCGTCACCGGGCAGGTGCTGGCCGTGAACGGCGGGGAATCGATGTAGATCCGGCGCCGCCAATTCTTGGGAGAAATTGAAAAGATGTCCGATGCAGCCGCTGAGCCTTCCCCGGAGAGAATCGACACATCCGACCTCGATCACCGGCTCGGCAGGCCGGTCGGTGGCGGCGAGCTGCTCGAGCCGTGCACCAAGATGGACATCCGGCGCTGGGCAATGGGGATGGATTACGCCAACCCTATCCACTGGGACGAGGAGTTCGCCCGCGAAACCAAATTCGGCGGGCTGGTCGCGCCGCAATCGATGGCCGTGGCGCTGGACTGGGGCGACGGCATCTCACCCTCGCTGGTCGGCCATATCCCCAACTCGCACATGCTGTTCGGCGGCGAGGAATGGTGGTTTTACGGCCATATCGTCCGGCCTGGAGACCAGCTGTTCCAGCAGCGCTGGCTGTACGACTACAAACATGTGAACAGCAAGTTCGCGGGCCCCTCGCTGATCACCCGGGGCGATACCGTCCATCGCAACCAGAACGGAACGCTGGTCGCCAAGCAACGCGGTACATCCGTGCGTTACCTTGTTGCCGAGGCGCAGAAGCGGCGGACCGACGACAACGCGCCGCCGCCCGCCCCGTTATGGACGGCGGAACAGCTGGCCGAGGTGGCGAAGGTTCGCCACGACTGGATCCTGTCGGGCCGCGATGGCATATCGCCGCGCTTCGGGGACGTGGAAGTCGGTCAGCGCCTGCCGCGCCGGGCGCTCGGGCCGCACACCATTCAGACTTTCGCCTCGGAATGGCGCGCCTTTCCCTTCACCACCTGGGGGGCGTTCAAATGGGTCGGCGTGCCGGGCGATCCCGATGCCTGGGTCAACGACGATTCCGGCTTCACCATGGAGAGCGACTGGGAAGCGGGGAAGATCGACCCGCGCCTGGTCGACGGTCTCTATTCGGGGCCGGCCTCGGGTCATACAAACACCGATGCAGGAGCCGAACTCGGGCTGCCGCGTTCCTACGGCTATGGCGCATCGATGAACGCCTGGGCGGTCGACTATCTCGCCTACTGGGCCGGACATGACGGCATGGTGCGGCACTCGAAGATGTCGTTCCGCACGCCTGCCTACGAGGGCGACGTCACCTATGTCGACGGCGAGGTGGTGGAAAAGCAGCTGGAGTCCAGCTGGGGCGTCCCGCTGGTCACTATCAAGCTGACCATGACCAACCAGGACGGCGTTGTCGTCGTCGACGGCTTCGCCGAGGTCGAGGTGCCGCTTTAGGGCCTGCCCTTACGGACAACACCCGCCATTTACGCCCAGCAGCTGGCCGGTGATGTAGCCAGCCTCCTCGCTGGCGAAGAAGGCGATGGCGGCGGCGGCGTCCTCGGGCTGGCCGACGCGGGGGATCGGGTAGGTGGCGACGATTTCCTCATAGGGCACGGGGAACAGGTCGCCGTCGATCGCGCGCTGGGCCATCGGTGTCAGCAGGAAGCCGGGCGATACCGCGTTGACGGTGATGCCCTTGGGCCCAAGCTCGACCGCCAGCGAACGGGTGATCGATGTCACGCCTCCCTTGCTGGCGGTGTAATGCGCCATGTTGACCGCGCCGATCTGCGAGCCGAGCGCGGTGAGGTTGACGATGCGGCCCCAGCCCTCCGCGATCATGTCGGGCAGGACGAGCTGGGTGGCGTGGTAGATGCCCTTGAGGTTGACGTCCATCACCCGGTCCCAGTCGGCCTCGGCGATCTCGGTAAAGGGCTTGAACTCCTCGACCCCGGCGTTGTTGACGAGCACGGTGATGGGGCCAAGCGCCGCGCGCACCTCGGCGATGGCGCTGGTTAGAG
>CAYPFE010000310.1:0-4352 GCA_964409895.1 uncultured Novosphingobium sp. | reverse complement strand
CGGCACCAGCGCAGGCGGGGGATCGATCCTGGGGCTGATGATGCTGGGCGCGGCCAAGGGCGACTCCATCGAGATCGACGTGGACGGCGACGGCGCGGCCGAAGCGCTCGCGAGCCTGGTCGAGCTCGTCAGGACCGGCTTCGGCGAGGAATAGGTGGTCCGCCGCAGGATCACCGGCTTTTCCAACCCGCTGGTCAAGTCGCTTCGCTCGCTGCGGGACAAGAAGCACCGGCGGCGCGAGCGGCGGTTCCTCGCCGAAGGCCTGCGGCTGCTGACCGACGCGCGGGAGTGCGGCATTCTACCCGAAGTGCTGGCGATGGCGGCGGACCGGCCGGCCCATCCGCTGCTGACGGCGCTTGAGAACGATGTCGCGGCGGCTGGCGGCGATGTCGTCGAAATGGACGAGGCGCTGCTGGCCAAGATCACCGGCAAGGACAATCCGCAGGCCGTTGCCGGCGTCTTCGCGGAATTCGACACGGGGCTGGCCCGGCTCGACCGCAATGCCGCGCCGATCTGGCTGGTAGCACAGGCGCTGCGCGATCCAGGCAATCTTGGCACCATGCTCAGGACCTGCGACGCGGTGGGCGGGGGCGGGCTGATCCTGATCGACGACTGCGCCGATCCCTTTTCCGCCGAAGCCGTGCGCGCCAGCATGGGGGCGATCTTCACCGTGGGGCTCGCGATGGCGCGCTGGGACGAATTCATCGCCTGGCTGCGGGACTGTGAAGGCCAGCTGGTGGCAGCCTCCCTGCGCGATGCCGTGGATTACCGCGAGGCACCCTACCGTTCGCCCTGCTTCCTGCTTGTCGGTAACGAATCGCAGGGCCTGCCCGAAGATTACGAAGCAGCATGCGACCTCCGCGTGCAACTCCCCATGCGTGGACGGGCGGACAGCCTCAATGCTGCGGTGGCTGGCTCCGTGCTCGCCTATGAGGCGCTGGCAGCTCTGGAGCGCTAGGTTTCAGTCGCCGGCAATGAACGCAGTAATCTGCCAGCCCTCGTCCGTGCGCTCGGCGACGAGGCGATAATCGATGAGGCTGCGTAACTTCCCGGTTTCGACATAGCCGCGTTTCATGCCGGGCAGTTCCACTTCGGTGAACTTGCTTTCGAAATCGTAGTCGCCCGGCACTTCGACCGTGGACCAGTTCAGGCTGGCTATCACCCGGGCATCGTCCGCAGCCGACGCGCGGACCTTCACGTCCGGTCCCACCGCCAGCATCGTCGAGAAGACATCGGCGTCGCCGAAATCCTGCGTGAAATACCAGGGCAGCGCAATCATGCCGTCACCTTCGGACGCGCAGCCCAGCGACAGGACGATGCTGAATTCCTTCCACAAATCGCCGTAATATTCGCCACCGTTGACGAAGCGGTCGCGCAGCTCGTCCCTGCCCTCGCCGCCGCCGAAATCGAGATGGATGTCGGGCGCGGCGAGAGCCACCAGGGCATCGACATCACGCTTCTCCACCGCCTCGCCCAGCTGGTCGAGAAACGCCGCCGCACCAGGATCGGAGCGGCATTCGTCGCGCGGAGCGTAGGACATGCCCGGCCCACCCTCGCCGGCCAGTGCAGGACCCGCCATTGCCAGCCCCAGGGCAGCCGCAACACACGCGATAAGCCTCATTCCGCGGCCTCCTTGTCGGTATCGTCCTCAAGCTGGGGCAAGGCCGCATCCTCATCCTCAGCACCGTATCGCGGGCTGGCCTCGACCAGCGGCACCTCGTCGATTTCACGCTTGCCGATCTCGATACCTTTGTCGGCCAGCCGCTTGCCGGACGACAGCACGTTGCGTTCGAAGCTGCCGACAAACTTGTTGTAGTTGTTGACCGCGCTTTCGAGCCCACCGCCGACGCGCTTGAGGTGTTCGGCGGCTGTCGCCAGCCGGTCGTAAAGTTCCGCGCCCATTCGCCCGATTTCCTGCGCCTCGCGCGCGAGCCCGTCCTGCCGCCAGACCTGCGCCACGGTGCGCGCGATGGCGACGAGGTTGGTTGGCGTCGCCAGCAGCACACGCTTGTCGAAGGCGAAGTTCCACAGGTCCGGATCGTGTTCGAGCGCGGCGGCGACGAAATGTTCGCCGGGCACGAACATCACGACATAGTCGGGCGCGTCCTCGAACTGGCTCTGGTAGCTCTTGGCGCCCAGCGTCTGGACATGGTTGCGCATCGAGCGGACATGCTCGCCCATCGCCCGTGCCCGGGTCTCATCATTGTCCGCCTCGAAAGCCTGCTGATAGGCGTTCAAGGAGACCTTGGAATCGATCACCAGGATCTTGCCGCCGGGGATGCGCACCACCGCATCGGGCCGCAGCCTGCCGTCCTCGGTGTCGATCGAATGCTCCATCAGGAAATCGGTGTGTTCGGCAAGGCCGCATTGTTCGAGCAGGTTCTGCAGCGCCCGCTCGCCCCAGCGCCCGCGCGCCTTGGGGGCGTTGGTGAGCGAATTGCCGAGCCGCTGCGCTTCCTGGCGCACCTTTTCCTGCCCTTCGCGCATCTCGCGGATGACGCCGTGGAGCTCGCCGAAGGCATTGACCCGCTGCTTTTCCAGCGTGCTGACCTGTTCCTCATAGCTCTTGAGCCGTTCGCCGACCGGCGCGAGCAACGCCTTGATCTTCTCCTCCGACGACTTCTCGGCATGGCCGAAGCGCTCGCTCGCGGCCTTGAGGAAGTCCTCCTGCGCCTTGCCGAGCACGCGCGAGCCGGTGTTCTGGAATTCGCGCAGCAATTCCTCGCGCGCCTCGATCAGCAGCTTCTTCTGCTCCTCAAAATGCGCCGAATTGGCCTTGAGCGTGGCGAGTTCGGACGCCGCGGCTTCCTGCGCGCGGCGAATCTGGACGATCTCTTCGGCCAGCACGTCCGCCCGGCTGGCCTTCTCGCTGGCCCCGGCCAGATCGCGGATCGCGTCCTTGAACTTCCCGTCCAGCTCCCGCGCCTCGTTGTCCCGCGCTTCGAACCGCGCGCGCCAGTCGGCCGCGGGTCGGGAGCCGAAGAAGAAGCCAAACACAGACCCGGCGGCTAGGCCGAGAATCAGGGCGGCGAGTGCCAGAATCGTTGGGTCCATGATCGCAGGCTATACGGAACGGAAAGGGAACGCCAGCGGCAAATGCAAAACTGTCCACGGATCATTCGGCCACCGCTAAGGTTGACGCCCTGCGCGGCACGAAACCCTGTCACCTTGCAATCGAACAAGCCTTAGATCTGTCTATTATAGATCTAGTTTAAAGAGACTATTTTAATTCCTTTCACAAGGTGACACCTCACCGTAATGTGACCTTTGCAGTTCGGGGCGACTGCCCATGGTGTAACCTTGCGAATGCGGCGGACATGCCCCCGCCGGAATGGGGCTCCCGAAGCGAGCCTATCGCAAAACCGCGAAGTAGGAAAATGAGGCGAGGCAAAAGCAGCCCGATTGAAACCCTTGGAGACTTCCATGCGAATTGTCAGGAAGTCGCCGAAAGGAAACCGATGCGAATAGCAGGAATTGCCGCTCTGGCCTGGATGGTCGTCGCGATGCCCGCCGCTGCAGCGCCGCCTTCCATCGCCGGCAGCTGGAAGACCGACGACGGCAAGTCCGTCATCCGTTTCGCCGATTGCGGGGCTGCGGTATGCGGGACGATCGAGCGTTTCCTGGTGCCCGAGCCGCCCGGCGGCGCGCGCGACGGCGAGAATCCGGACAAGGCGAAGCGCAGCCGGAAATTGTTGGGCTTGCGGATATTCTGGAACCTGCAACCCGACGGAAACCGCTACAAGGGAAAAGGATACAGCCCGGAAGACGGCCGCTATTTCAACGCGCAAGTCTGGCGCGAGGGATCGCGGCTTGTCGTTAAGGGGTGCGTCACGCTGTTCTGCCGCACCTTGCGATGGACGCCAGCCTGACGGCGACTCAAGCCGCCTGGCGCATCTTCTGCAGTTTCTTCATCGCCATCTGGCGCTTCAGCCGCGATATGCGGTCGAGGAATACTACGCCTTCGAGGTGGTCCATCTCATGCTGCAGGCAGGTGGCAAGCATGCCGCCGATCTCTTCCTCGTAGACCTTGCCGTCGAGATCCTGCCAGCGGGCGCGGATGCGGCTGGGGCGGTCGACTTCGGCGAAGATTTCGGGGACCGACAGGCAGCCCTCGTTATAGGTTGTCAACTCCTCGGACGCCTCGACGATCTCAGGATTGACGAAGATCCGCGGTTCCAGCTTCACCGGCTGGTGGTAATGCGCGTGGCCGCCGTGCGCCTCGCACAGTTCCGGTTCTGCGTCCTCGTCCTCGGGCTGGAGGTCGATCACCAGCAGGCGGATCGGCTCGCCGACCTGGATCGCGGCAAGCCCGATCCCCGGCGCGTCGTACATCGTCTCGAACATGTCGGCGG
>CAYPFE010000309.1:0-4377 GCA_964409895.1 uncultured Novosphingobium sp. | reverse complement strand
ACCGACTGGACCCGGCTCGAGGCGCCCCATACGCGGAACTACAACCGCGGGCCCGACGACCTGCGCATGCAGCAGAGCCGCAAGGACATGCTGTACCACCGCCGCCAGAAATTCGTGAAACCCTGAGATGATTGAGACATATGGCTGAATTCGATTTCATCATTGTCGGCGCCGGCTCCGCAGGCTGCGTGCTGGCAAACCGGCTGTCGGCGGACCCGGCCAACCGGGTGCTGCTGCTGGAGGCCGGCGGCAAGGATAATTACATCTGGATCAAGGTCCCGGTCGGCTACCTCTATTGCATCGGCAATCCGCGCACCGACTGGTGCTGGTCGACCGAGGCTGAGCCGGGGCTCAACGGTCGCGCGCTCAAATATCCGCGCGGCAAGGTGCTGGGCGGCTGCTCCTCGATCAACGGCATGATCTACATGCGCGGTCAGGCCGCCGATTACGAGGGCTGGCGACAGGCCGGAAATCCCGGCTGGGGCTGGGACGATGTGCTGCCCTATTTCAAGCGCGCCGAGGACCACTTCGAAGGCGCGGGTGAATTCCACGGGAGCGGCGGCGAGGTGCGCGTCGAAACCCAGCGGTTGCGCTGGGATATCCTGGAAGCGTTCCGCAACGCCGCAGTGGAATACGGCGTGCCCGCCGTCGACGATTTCAACACCGGCGACAATCTCGGCGTCAGCTACTTCCAGGTCACCCAGCGCAAGGGATGGCGCTGGAGTGCGGCCGACGGCTTTCTGAGGCCGGTCAGGAGCCGCGCGAACCTCGAGGTCGTGACCGGCGCGCTGGTGGACCGCGTGATCGTGGAGAGCGGCCGTGCGACCGGCATCGCCTACCGGATCGGCGGCGAGGAACGGATCGCCCGCGCACGCGGCGAAGTGCTGCTGGCCGCCGGCGCGATCGGCTCGCCTGCGATCCTCGAACGGTCGGGGATCGGCGATGCGGCGCGGCTTTCGGGTCTCGGCATCGATTCGCTGCTGCACCGGCCCGAAGTCGGCGCCAATCTCCAGGACCATCTCCAGCTGCGCTGCGCCTGGCGGGTCTCGAAAGTCTCCACGCTCAACCAGCGCGCGTCTAGCCTGTTCGGCAAGGCGCTGATCGGGCTGGAGTATCTCCTGCGACGCAGCGGGCCGATGGCGATGGCGCCAAGCCAGCTCGGCATGTTCATCAAGAGCGATGCGCGCTTCGATAGCGCCAATCTCGAGTATCATGTCCAGCCGCTCAGCCTCGAAGCCTTCGGTGGCGATCTCGATCCCTTTCCGGCGTTCACCGCCAGCGTCTGCAACCTGCGGCAGGAAAGCCGGGGCACCACGCTTATCCGCAACCGAGATCCCGCTGGCGAACCCGCCATCAGCCCCGGCTATCTCGCCGCCGGGGAAGACCGGCGCGTCGCCGCCGAAGCGATCCGCATCACCCGCGAAATCGTCGCCCAGCCGGCGCTCGCGCCCTATGGCCCCGAGGAAGTGCGGCCCGGGCCAGAACATGCAAGCGACGAGGAACTGGCACGCGCCGCCGGAGAAATCGGCACAACCATCTTCCATCCGGTCGGAACCGCGGCGATGGGCACGGTCATCGACAGCACCTTGCGGGTCAAGGGAATCGGCGGGCTGCGGGTGATCGACGCCTCGGTCATGCCGCGCATTACCTCAGGAAACACCAATGCTCCGGTGATGATGATAGCGGAAAAGGGAGCAGAGATGGTCCTGCGCCCATAGGAGTTTGGCAATCGTGGCGATAAGGCTTGCTTAGAACTTTTATGTCAGGGAGCAGGTTGGAAAGAGAGCGACATGGCATTCATCAAGGGACTCATACCGGGACTCATCCTGACGTTCGTCGTTGCCGGAATTCTCGGTTCGAACGGGCAATCGGGGGACTGGCTAAACGTTCATTCGATCCGTTTTGAGCAATTCACGCTCTACTGGTCATGGCCGCTATTCATCATTGGCACGGGACTCAGCACCGGCCTTTTCGCAATGATGGATTGACGAAAAGCCCTGAACGGGTTGCACTCAGGCTCCGACTTCCCGTGCACCAGCGACGCTTCGCGCCGCATGTTCGCGCGCGCCGATCGTGCGCAGGGCGGCCAGGTTCGGCACTTCAACGCTGATCGTCACATCCTTGGGCAAGGCCGCGACGACATCCTTTAGCGGCAGTTCGCCTTCGCCCGGCACCCGGCGTTCGAACATCGCGACATTCATGTATTCGGCTTCGGGTACGCCAGCGCGGCTGTCGGCTAGCTGGACATAACCGATGGTGCCGGGCTTCAGCGCCTCAAGCTCGCCAACCGTGCCGCCAGTCTGGCAGAAATGCATGGTATCGAGCAGCACGCGGCAATTGCCTTCCCCGATGTGGTCGATCAGGTCGAGCACGTCCGCCAGCTTGCCCACGGCAAAGCCGGGACAGAATTCGACGGTGAAGACCATGCCGCGCTCGGCGACGAGACCGGACAGCTTCGCCAGCTGGTCGAAGCAGCGCGACCGGTCTGGATCGAGCCCGATGGCGTTGATCCGGATCGCGCCGAGTTCCGCCATCAGGTCGAGCTCCGGAACCTGCTCGGAAACATCCCCGCCGGCATGGGCGCGAAAGCCCTCGCCAAGGCCGATGGCGACGCCGGTATCGCGCATCAGCGCGATGGTCTCGTGCCGCAACGCCGGGTCGTTCGCCAGCGACCATTCCGGGTAGAACACGTCATCGAGCCCGAACATCGTCAGCGGCAGGCCGGACAACCCGCTCGACACCTCGGAGCAGCCCAGGTCCGCCGCCAACTGGATATAGTCCAGCGGTGGCATGCCGAGCGTGGTCAGCATTTCGATACCGAGTTTTCTCATGAGCGTTCCCTCATCAGCTTGAGCATTTCTTCGGGCACATGCGGCGTCCCGGTATCGCCGGATGCGAATTCCGCAATCTTGGCGCGCACGAAGGCGTCGGGGTCTGCAGCATGGCGCCGTACGATTTCGAACGCCTCGTCTCCCGCAGGAACAAGGATACGTCCGTCGCGCATCCCATCCGCCAGCGTGGCGGCAAGCTGCTCGGGCGTGATCAGCACCGTTTCCTTGCCGGGCCCGTACATCGGCAGGTCGGGCGTCCAGTTCTTCATTCCATCGGCGATGCCCGTCACCGTCGGACCCGGGATCAGGCAGCTGACGCGGACACCCTTGGGTTCCGTCATGATGGCAAGGTTCTCGCACAGCGAGACGATCGCCGCCTTCGACGATGCATAGGGCATGCGTCCGGCGGCGTAGGGGTAGAGCCCCGCATAGCTTGCGGTGCAGACGATGTGGCCGGATCCGCGTTCAAGGAATTTCGGCAGGAACACCGCATTGGAGCGGATGATCGAGAAATAGTTGAGATCGAAAACGCGCTGCCATTCCTCCATCGGAATATCGAGCGGATGGCCGTTCAGGACCACGCCGACATTGTTCATGACGATGCCGATTTCGCCTAGGTCCGCCTCGGTGCGGGCAGCGGCTGCGGCGATAGACTCCTCGCTCGACACGTCGGTCTTCATGGCAATGGCCCTGCCGCCTGCGGCAGTGATCGCCTTGGCGGTTTCGCTCGCCGCCGCCTCATCGATATCGGCCACCGCGAGGCTGGCGCCACGCCGCGCCCATTCCATCGCCACCGCCCTGCCGATACCCTTGGCGCCACCGAAAATCAGCGCATTGGCGCCCGTGAAAGGCGCGTTGTCCGCCTCACTCATCCGAATCTCCTATGTGTCTTGGACCATGCATAGCTTGACATGGCGCCGCTTCTATAGGGAATTCGCGAGGTCAACGGAGACCACCCATGAAGACCTCGCTCTACATACCGCTCGAATTCCTGTTCGAAGACATGGCTACGGCAGGCGAAGGCCTGTTCCGTATCGGCCAGGCCGCCGAAGCCGCCGGTTTCGACGCCTGCAACCTCACTGACCATCCCGCGCCGACCGCAGCATGGCGGCGGTCCGGCGGCCACGACGCGCTCGATCCCTTCGCCGCGCTGAGCTTCATCGCAGCGGCGACGAAGCGGATCCGGCTGCATACCCACATCGTCGTGCTGCCTTACCGCAATCCCTTCATCACTGCGAAGAGCATTACCACACTCGATGTCGTTTCCGGCGGGCGCGCGATCATCGGCATCGGTGCGGGCTACATGAAGGGCGAGTATTTCGCTGTGGGCCAGGATTTCGACACCCGCGGTCCGGCGATGGACGAGGCGCTCTCGGTGATGAAGCTGGCCTGGAGCGGCGAGCCGGTCAATTTCGACGGCGCCACGTTCAACGCGCGGGACATCCTTCCGACGCCGGTTCCAGTGCGCAAACCGCATCCGACGCTGTGGGGCGGCGGCAACAGCCGCAGCGCGATCCGCCGCGCCGCCGAACATTGCGATGGCTTC
>CAYPFE010000308.1:0-4392 GCA_964409895.1 uncultured Novosphingobium sp. | reverse complement strand
CGAGATTGCGCCCCGCGTAGTCGCGGAACGGGTTCAGGAAGTTGTTGAAGAAAGCTCCATCCAGCGGATACCGATCCAGGGCTTCGGCGAGAATCTCGGGCGTCTTTTCCTGTATCCATCCACCATTGATGCAGACCTGGTAGAGACCGTTGTAGATCGCGGGTCCGCCATCGGCCATCCTGAAGAACCAGTCGGGATACGCATCGTAGACTTCTTTGCGCGCCTTGCTGAAATCCCATCGACTGACCACGCGAATGTCGCGCCTGTGCGCAGCGCGGAGGATTTCACCGAACAGGTCGCGGCCTTCGGGAAGATACTCGCTGACATGGGCGAATTTGATGTCGGTAGGGTAGTAGGCGGTGATGCCGCCCGCGTTGACCAGCGCTGTGTTGACATGAAGTGCTTCAAGCTCGTCCACAAACTGGATCGGATCGATAGCGGCATCGGTCTCGCGCAAATTGGCCTGAAGCCAGCGGATTGCTCGGCCCCGCCACCAGTCGGATGACTCGCTGATTGGGCTGGCAAAGGCCATGCGGACGCCTCCGGTCAGGGCAAGGCTGGTGGCCGCTAGGCTGGTCTTCAATAGGTCGCGCCTGATCATGCCCGTTCCTTTCCTTATCGCACCGGCTCACTCGCGTAGGAGGAATATCCCGTATCCCACACCCGCCTCGTCGCTGCTTCGGCCCGACTGGAATGCAATCATGTTGCCGTCAGGATTGACTACAGGGTTCGAGGACTTGCGCCCGGGCGTATCGCCCCAGCGCGTTAGTCTGACGATGTCCGAGCTGCCCGGTTCCAGCCTGAGTTTCCAGATATCGATTGTCTGCGAGGAATTGGTCGTCTGATCACGACTCGATTCGACCAGCGTGTATCGCCCATCGGGATAGATGCCTTCGACTTCGTTGTATTCGTCCTGACGTTCCCGATAGGACGTTACTTCTCCGGTTTGCAGGTTCACGCCGCGAACGACCGCACCGATATTGCCCTGCCACGATCCGGCTTTGGCTCCCGGCAACAGCGTATAGCAGACGAAGGTGAGCTCGGTGTCATCATTGCGGAAATCCTGCGGTTCCGTGCCGACGCAATCGGGTCGGCGCACTCGCACGGCTTCCTTGCGGTTCGTCAGCTGCGGCGTTCCATCTTCGCCATACGTCACATCAGCGGTGAAGATTGCGGCCTCGCCATCGGGTATTTCTCCGGGATGCGTTCGCGAATCCACGGCGTAGGCAATCTTCATCGCACTGCGAGAAATTGCCACGCCTTCCGTCATTTTCTGATCGAGCGCGGCGGCTGGTGTGTCCGAGCCAGACTGCAGCAGCCACAGCTCCTGTGTGCGATAGCGGGTGTTGTAAGTATCTTCGAAGCTGCGCGATCCGATCAGCAGATAATCGCCGTTAGGCAGGAACTGGACACGCAAGTACCCCGGATGGGGGTAATGCGTCAGCAATGTCAGGCGGCGCGTTTCGAGATCGATCTCGAATGCATCTCCGAAGGTCTTTGCCATGAAGGCGATGCGCTTGCCGTCTGGCGACCAAGACGGCCGCTCGCCGAACCACGTGAGCTGTTCGATATTGTCGGGAAGGTTTGCCTCGGGACTATTGGTCTCAGTTTCGCTCGCGAACGAGGGGCTTGTCCATGCCAGTCCAAGCGATAGTGCGAGTGCAAAGTACTTCATTGGGCTCTCCAGTCTTCATGTGCACGATGCGTTGCCAGCATCTGGCAGGGCGATGAAAATGATGCTCGTTGGCGCAAGGGTCACGTCTCCCGATGTGCTGCGTCGAGGCAGCGTTTCGGGGACGGTATCGTCCGGTTCCAGCTTGAGCGGATTGCCATTGAGGAGGACCGTCCGGCTCTGCAATTCCGGAGCACTCAATACATAAAGGTCGGCTGGACCATTCAGTCTTAAGCCGCGCGATTGGTCCTGCAAATTGATCGCCAGCAGGGTCACGCCACCAGAGACGCCGCGCTGGCAATGGGCGTAGAGGTGGAAGCCCGGCTCAATCGGCCCGGCATCGAGGATCTTCGTCCCCATCATGCGCCGCCACATCAGCGCCGCCCAGTAGTTCGGGTTGGGCCTGAAGGTCTTCTCGTCGATCACACCGTTGCTGCCGCTGATCAGCGCATGGGTAAAGATCGCATCAAGCCCCTGCTTTGAGAGGCGCGCGTTGGTGTCGAGATAGCGGAAGGTGTCGCGGAAGGTCGGCTGCCACTGCGGTCCGCCGCATGCCGCCGCGCCCGTTTCCGTATTCCAGATCGGCGCACCGGACGCGTATTTGTCGCGCAGCGCCTTGCGCTCGCGTAGCGGGCGATCCTGACGGCCAAGCCACTCTTCGGAGAGTGCGTCGTCAGCGCTGACACCTCTATCTGAATCGGGCGGGGCACAGCGTTCCGACAGGGCTCCGTAATAGTGGTAGGAGAGAATATCGAATTGCGGCTTTGGCTCGGTGCTGAAGTAATCCTCGGTCTCCGGCACATTGGGCCGAGGTCCGGCGTAGGTTCCGACGTCGACATCTCCCGGACCGACGAGCTTCATCCCTGGAGCGGCTTGCTTCATGAACTTGCTGTAAGCGGCAAAGTCCTTGGAGAAGTCAGCCGGGCCGTAATGCTCAAGCATGTCGTCGTAAGCCGCCATGTTCGGCTCGTTGAACATCTCTGCGGCATAGATTTCGCCACCCACGGCCTCGGTATAATCGAGCAATGCCGTGGCATGAACGGGGGTCCAGACCCCTGCCTCATCCCGCACGCCTGAGCTTACGGTAAACCCGGTCACGATCTTGGCGTCGACTAATTGTGCGAATTCGATCGCCCCTTTCCATGCCGCACGGGTCAGTAGCCTGCTGTAACCTTCGGGTATCTCGGCCATCCGGGGGGCGTCGTTGTCCTGGAAATAGACCGAGTTCGAGGTCGTGCCGCCATAGCGCACATAGAATGGACCAAGCTCACTGGCGAGGTTGCGTAGCCTGCGGTTGGTCAGATCGGTTGGATCACGCGGCTCGCGCACTGCCGACAGGTCACCGGCGTAGTCGCGCGTCACGCCCTCTTCGGGAATCTCGTCATATGACACCCAGGTGTCACCCCCAGTGAGGTGCGACATGCCGATCTGGAACGACTGAAACCGCTCGTCGACTTCGCGGACGAAAGGCAACGATGCCGCGTCGATGCGCAGCGCGGCTTCGTCACCGACCGCTAAACCCTGCCCGGCCGTTACCGGCGTGCAGGCCGTAGCGAGGGACAGCGCCGCGCAGGACAGGAAGACAGCATTCACTTTCCTACGAATCACGCGATCTCTCCCGTTTATGCTCGCCCCGTTGGTGCGGGAACTTGACTGACATTGCATTTGTCGTTGCGCTTTGCGGCAGTGCAGTTCGCCAGCAACTGAGTTTACGTTACGCGGCAAACAGCCTTGCCAATCCCCCGCAATTGCGTGCACTTGCCAAATCGCGCTTCGCGAAGTGTCAGAGAGGGACAGGAAATTTCCTTGCGTCGCATCTTGCTGGAACTGTGGGCGATGCTGCTTCTCGCCAGCGTGGTCGGCTTCCTTGGGCCGTTTGGCACCTACCTGAACGAAGGCCTGGTCGACCGGATCGTGCACTGGTGGCAACTTCTGATGGGCGCCTATCTGCTGATCCGGCCCACTATACTGGGGCTTTCGCTTCTGGCCCGGGCGACAGAGCTTCCCGCGCGCTCGGTGATCTTCTGGGGTGTGGTTGTCGCAAGCGCTCCCCTCGCCTTCATCTGGCGCAGCATTGGTCAAGATGAATTCCGGGAATTGGATGGTTACGCTGGGCTGTTGCCGTTTTCGCTATTGTGTTCGATGGCCGTGATGGGCGTATCGCAATGGGCTGAAACTGCAGACTGGCGGTTGCGCAGGCGCCAGCGGGAACCCTCGGTGCAAGCTGATCCAGCGCCAGCGGAAGTCCCGGAAGGCGATGAAACTCCAACGCCGGAACCGGCACTACTATCCAGGTTATCGGACAGCTTCGCTGGCCCGATCCTCGCGCTGCAAAGCGAGGATCATTATGTCAGGGTTCACGGCGAGAACACCAGCGAACTCATCCTCATGCGATTGCGAGATGCAATCGCGGAAATGGATGGAGTTGATGGCGAGCAAGTCCATCGCAGCTGGTGGATTGCCCGCGATGCCGTGGCGAGCGCTGAACCGTCAGGCAGAAGCTGGGCAATTACACTCAAAAACGGCGAAGTCGCACCCGTTGCAAGAGATTCGGTGGAGAGATTGCAGTCCGAGGGGTTGCTCTAAGGCTGTCTTGCTCGGGAATGCACTAAGTCTCTTGGTCTGCTTGATGCAGATCTGAAGCACAAAGCGGACGGTCTCCTAGCGGCCCAGGAGCCGTCGCCAATGGCAAGCCGAACGAACGGCGGCTATTGGGAAAT
>CAYPFE010000307.1:0-4393 GCA_964409895.1 uncultured Novosphingobium sp. | reverse complement strand
ATCGACCACAACCCATTGACGTGCTTGGAATGCTTGGGATTGCGTTCGTCCTCGACATGGAAGCCGGCGATGCCCTCTGGATATAGCGCTTGGTGAAGTGGTAGGCGTCGGCCACCGTCTCGCCCAGCGTGTCGGCGTCGGCGATCAGCGGGATCGAGATGGCGTTGGCGATGCGGCTCGCCTGCTCGATCTGCTCGACCTGGCTGTAGATGCCATTGTCGGGAATGGCGTAGTGAAAGGCGCTGCAGGCGTGCCCGCCAAGATAGGCGGCCGGGAAGCCGACATATTCGACGATCCGTCCGGTTATCGCGGAATAGGAGTCGCCACAGACGAAGTGTTCTCCTTTGTCGATCAGCGCGCGCAGTTTGGCTCCAGGTGAAGGCATCTTTGTCTCCCAGGTATGAATGGTCCTCTGACCTGAACGTTGCACGCAGGCCGGTCTGAGGCAAGCTCCTGATTGCGCCGCGGGCAAACTCGCGTAAACCGGGACGGAAACGGGATATGGGAGAGAGACATGGCGAACACCCCCTTGCGCGCGCTGGTTGTCGGCACAGGATTCGGCTGCCGGATACAGACCCCGGCGCTGAAGGGTGCAGGCTTCGACGTCGTAGGCCTGGTCGGCACCGATCTGTCACGGACCGAGGAAAGGGCGAAGCTGGCGGGTGTGCCGCACGGCTTCACCGACCTGGGACAGGCGATCGCCTACACCGGCGCCGATGTCGTGGTGATCTCATCCACACCGCATACTCATGCCCGGCTCTCCATCCGGGCGCTGGAATCCGGCTGCCACGTGCTGTGCGAAAAGCCGTTCGCGCGCGATGCCGCAGAGGCACGCGCGATGCTGGCAGCGGCGGAGAAGGCAGGCAAGATCCACATGATCGGCCATGAATTTCGCTTCGAGCCGCTGCGCGCGACATTCGCCAAGGCTATCGCGGACGGTATGATCGGCACCCCGCAGTTCGCCAGCATGATTACGCTGATCCCGCAAATTCCATTCAGCGAGCACGAGATGCCGGCGTGGTGGTTCGAGCTCGATGAAGGCGGCGGCTGGCTAGGTGCGATGGGCAGCCATGTCTTCGACCAGCTGCGGCTGTGGCTCGGCGAATTGGAATCGGTAAGCGCTTCGATGTCGACGCTGACGGCAACGCGCGGGCCGGTCGACGACAGCTTCACCGTGCATTTCCAGACCAAGGGCGGCGCGGAAGGGGTAATCCAGTCGAGCGCCGGGACATTCGGGCCGATGCTCGATGTCAGCCGCGTTTCAGGTGCGAAGGGCACGCTGTGGACCGAGGGCGGTGCGGTCCATTGCGCCACCCGCGAGGGCTCTGGCCCGCTCGAAGTACCCGCCGAATACGCACTGCCCGAACAGCCGCCTGTCGGCAACGATCCGCGCTTCGACACCGACCGCTGGCGCAATCTCGTCAATGTCGAACTGGCGTCCTACACCGCGCTGTGCCTGGAAATGAAAGCCGCGATACTCGGCCAGGCTCCGGGCCCGCTGGCGCCGGCGACCTTCGCGGACGGCGTTGCCTGCATGGAGATCATGGACGCGATCAGGACCTCAGCAGCTGATGGCGGAAGGATGGTGGCGGTGGGCTCGGTCTAAAGCCTCTCCAGCGCCGGGATCAGCTCGTCATAGTGATCGATCACCGCCGCCGCGCCGAGTTCTTCCAGCGCTACATCCTTGAAGCCGAAGCTGACGGCGACACAGGGGATGCCAGCCGCTCTGGCAGCAAGGGTGTCATAGGTCGTGTCTCCAACATAGGCCGCTCGCCCCCCGCCACATTGCCTGATCATCTCGTGCAGCATGTCGGGCGCGGGTTTGCCCTTCCCCTGCCCGAGTGTGTCACCGCCCAGGATGGTGGCGAAACGCGGGGACAGGCCAAGCTCGTCGAGCAGCGCACGCGCAAATCGTTCGAACTTGTTGGTCGCCACCGCCAGCGTCACGCCGCGTTCGGCAAGCCCGTCGAGCATCGCCTCGCCACCGGGGAACAGGCAGGAATAGGCCGAGAGGTTCTGACCGTAATATTCGAGCAGAGTCCCGTGCAATTCGGCAAATTCTGCGTCGCTTACGGCACCACCGGTGATCTCCAGCGCGCGCTTGAGCATTCGGCCCGAGCCCCCGCCGACAAGGTTCCGCACTTCGCCATGGGGAATGCAAGCCCTGCCAACCGAGGCCAGCGCATGGTTGACCGCCTCAGCCAGATCGCCGTGGGTGTCGAGCAGGGTTCCGTCGAGATCGAAGCCGACAATGTCGAAAGGAAAATCATTCATCCCCGGCGCGATGGCCTCTCGTTGTGGAAACGGCAAGACATTGCTGGCAAATAGTCGCCATGGGTGACGCGAAAACTCCTTTGGCCATCGTCATCCTCGCCGCCGGCAAAGGCACGAGGATGAAGAGCGACCTGCACAAGGTGCTGCATCCCGTCGCTGGGCGGGCGATGATCGACCACTTGCTCGAAAGCGCGACAGAACTCCAACCCGAGAGGCAGGTCGTGATTGCCGGACATGGCTATGACCAGCTTGAAAAGGCGCTGAGCGGACGGGCCGCCATGGCGCTGCAGGAACCGCAGCTTGGCACCGGCCATGCCGTGCAGCAGGCCGAGCGCGCGCTGGAGGGCTTTTCTGGCGACGTGCTCATCCTTTACGCCGACGTGCCCTTCGTGCGTCCCGAAACCATGCGCGCGATGGTCGATCGACTGCACGGCACCGATGCGCCTGCCGCTGTGGTGCTCGGTTTTGAGCCGGAGGACGCGCTGCAATACGGCCGCGTCATCGCTTCGGAAGGCCGCATCGCCAAAATGGTCGAATTCAAGGACGCAAGCGCAGCGGAGCGCGCCTGCACCCTGTGCAATTCCGGGCTAATGGCGGTGCCTTCGGATCGCCTCTTCCCGCTGCTCGCGCGCGTCGGCAACGACAATGCGCAGGGCGAATATTACCTCCCCGATATCGTCAACCTTACGCTCGGCGACGGTGAGAGCTGCGCGGTGGTAGTGGCTGCCGACCCGGAGGAAGTCGAAGGCATCAACAGCCGTGCGGAACTGGCCATAGCCGAACGCCGCTGGCAGGACCGCCGCCGCGCGCAGGCGATGGCTGACGGTGCGAGCCTGATCGCGCCCGAAACGGTGTGGTTCTCATGGGACACGAAGCTCGGCCGCGACGTCACGATAGAACCCAATGTGGTGTTCGGGCCCGGCGTAGAAGTAGCGGATAACGTCGCCATTCACGCCTTCTGCCATATCGAGGGCGCAAGCATCGCCAGCGGCGCCTCAGTCGGCCCCTATGCCCGGCTGCGGCCCGGCGCGGTTCTCAAAGAGAACAGCAAGGTCGGCAATTTTGTCGAGATGAAGAAGGCGGTGCTGGGTCCTGGTTCCAAGGCCAGCCACCTCACCTATCTCGGCGATACGACCGTGGGCAGCAACGCGAATATCGGCGCGGGCACGATCACCTGCAATTACGATGGCTATTTCAAGTACCAGACCGTGATCGGCGACCGCGCCTTCATCGGCTCGAACAGCGCGCTGGTCGCCCCCGTCACCATCGGCGCTGACGCCATCGTCGGTGCGGGCAGCGCGGTTACGAAGGACGTCGCGGACGGCGAGCTGCGCGTGGTGCGCGCACAACAGACCGCCAAGCCCGGCTGGGCCACGCGTTTCCACGAGGCGATGAAACGGAAGAAGGCCGAGAAGAACAAGTAGTTCCTTGCCCTTCCTGAAACGGAGAATCCCATGTCCAATACCCCCTGGAGCCACAGCCGCAGTTCGTCCGTCAGCGACGATGTCGATTTCGAGATCAAGGGCCAGGAGCTGCAGTTCGTCGAGATCGAACTTGACCCCGGCGAGAGCGCGGTGGCCGAGGCCGGGGCAATGGTCTGGAAGGATTCCAGCATCGAGATGAGCACCGTGTTCGGCGACGGAAGCGCCGATCAGGGCAGCGGCTTCATGGGCAAACTGCTGGGAGCCGGCAAGCGGCTGGTTACGGGCGAGAGCCTGTTCACCACCGTCTTCACCCACAATGGTCAGGGCAAGGCCCGCGTTTCCTTCTCGGCTCCAGTTCCCGGCGCGATCCTGCCAATCAAGCTCGACCAGGTCGGCGGCAAGCTGATCTGCCAGAAGGACGCATTCCTTGCCGCCGCGCGCGGCGTGTCGATAGGCATCCACTTCCAGCAGAAGATCCTGACTGGCCTGTTTGGCGGCGAAGGCTTCATCATGCAGAAGCTCGAAGGCGACGGCTGGGTGTTCGTGCAGATGGGTGGCACCGTGATCGAGCGCGAACTGGGCCCCGAAGAAGAGCTGCATGTCGACACCGGCTGTGTCGCTGCCTTTACCGACGGCATCGACATGGACGTGACCCGGGTGGGCTCCATCAAGTCGATGTTCTTCGCCGGTGAAGG
>CAYPFE010000306.1:0-4403 GCA_964409895.1 uncultured Novosphingobium sp. | reverse complement strand
GCTGGGTGCGAACAATTATGCGGGTATCCGCGAGAACCTCGACGCCTCGACCGCCGCGCGGATCGCCTCGGATCCCATCTCGCGCGCCGCCAGCGCCAATGACGTTCCGCTGCCCACTGCGCTGTCCCTGCTGCTGCGTGAGCATCTGACCGGCCAGCCAATCCCGCCGTCAGCTGAAGGTGGGGTCAACCTCGTGCGTCAGTGGATTGGCGACAAGGCAGGCGGCGATTTCGAGGGTCTTGCGCATCTCCTCGACGATCAGCGCGCCTTTCAGTCGCTGACGCTCGGTATGTTGCAGCACCTGGAATTGACCGACCCGCACCAGCCGCAGGATCCGACCGACGAATTCGACGAGGAGGAAGGTGAGGAAGAGACCGAGGACGACCAGACCGGTGACGATTCGGGCGAGGAACAACTGCCCACAGAAATGACCTCCGAAGCCACCGAAGGCGACGAGGAAGGCGAAAGCGACGCCCAGCGCGAAGCGGGCGACGAGCTCGAGGATGCTCAGGACGGCGACGATGGCGACGAAGGCATGTTGCCCGTGCGCCCGAACCGGCCGTGGACCGACATACCCGACACCTTCGACTATAAAGTCTATACCGACCAGTTCGACGAGGAAATAGCCGCTGCGGAACTGTGCGACGACGAGGAGCTGACCCGGTTGCGGAGCTATCTCGATGCGCAGTTGAAGGGCTTGCAAGGCGTCGTCACCAAGCTCGCCAACCGACTCCAGCGCCGGCTGATGGCACAGCAGAACCGCGCTTGGGACTTCGACCAGGAAGAGGGCCTGCTCGATGCCGCGCGGCTCGCACGCGTGGTCGTCTCGCCGGGCCAGTCGCTCTCCTACAAGGTCGAGCGCGACGTCGATTTCAAGGACACGGTCGTTACCCTGCTGCTCGACAATTCGGGCTCGATGCGCGGGCGGCCAATTTCCATTGCGGCGATCAGCGCCGATGTGCTCGCGCGGACGCTGGAGCGCTGCGGGGTCAAGACCGAGATTCTCGGCTTCACGACCCGCGCGTGGAAGGGCGGGCAGAGCCGCGAGGCATGGCTGGCAAACGGCAAACCGGGCAATCCGGGCCGCCTCAACGACCTGCGCCATATCCTTTACAAGAAAGCCGACGAGCCGTGGCGGCGCGCGCGCAAGAACCTCGGCCTGATGATGCGCGAGGGGCTGCTCAAGGAGAACATCGACGGCGAGGCGCTGTTGTGGGCGCATGACCGCCTGCTGGCTCGGCCAGAGGATCGCCGCATCCTGATGGTCATTTCCGATGGCGCACCGGTCGACGATTCGACGCTGAGCGTAAACTCGGCCGGTTATCTCGAAGCGCACCTCAGGAAGGTCATCGAGTGGATCGAGAGCCGCTCACCGGTGCAGCTCGTCGCCATCGGCATCGGACACGATGTCACCCGCTACTACCGTCGCGCCGTCACCATCATGGACGCCGAGCAGCTTGGCGGCACGATCATCGAGCAGCTTGCCGATCTTTTCGAGGAGGAATGATTTGAACGTTACCGATGCCGTCCTGTCCCGCCGGTCGATCCGGTCCTTCACCGACCAGCCGGTCGACAAGGCCGTGCTGGAGCGCGTGCTCGACAAGGCGCGCTGGGCGCCGTCGGGCTGCAATTACCAGCCGTGGGAAGCGCATATCGTTACCGGCGAACCATTGAAGCGCTTGCAGGAGCGCATGCTGGGCGAAGAAATGCAGAAGCCCATCGAATACAGCTTTTCCGAGCCCGACAAGTCGCCGCTGCATAAAGCGCGGCTGCAGGCGGTCGGCGCGAAGATGTACGGCACGCTGCAGATCGCTCGCGAGGACACAAAGGCGCGCGGCGATTTCTCGCAGCAGAACATCGTCAGCTTCGGCGCCCCCGTACTGCTGCTGAACTACATCCGCCGCTCGTTCCGGGAGCCACAATGGTCTGACGTCGGCATGTGGCTGCAGACGATTATGCTGCTGCTGCGCGAGGAGGGGCTGGATAGCTGCCCGCAGGAATGGATGTCGCTCTATGCCAAGGCGCTGAAGGAAGAGATCGGTGTGTCGGACGAGGACTATATCCTCTTCACCGGCCTCGCCATCGGCTACCGCATGGAGGACGATGCGGTGAACACCTGGGAGCGCGACCGCGCGCCACTGGACGAGAGCATCACCTGGCTGGGTTTTTGATCCGGTGAGGATTGCGTTCAGCGCCTGAGCGACCGACGACATACCAACATTAAGCGGGAAGGCGAGCGATGGCGCTGTTGTGGATCCCCTTCACGCTTGGCGCTTCCAGCGCACAGGTTGTGCGCAACGGCCTGCAGTCGAACCTCACCGCCAAGATCGGCACGCTGGGCGCAACCCAGGTTCGCTTTGTTTTCGGACTGCCCTTCGCGATCGTGTTTCTTGTCGCATGGATTCTGGTGACGGATGAAGCCGTGCCGCTGCCCGGTCGGGAAGCCTTGGCGTGGAGCATCCTTGGCGGGTTGAGCCAGATCGGAGCAACCGCTTTGATGCTGGTGGTCATGGATCGCCGCGCTTTCGGCGTCGCCTATTCCTATATCAAGGCCGAGCCGGTGATTGTCGCATTGCTTGGGGTGGCGATCCTTGGCGATCACCTTCCCGTTGCGGGCTGGATCGCCGTCTTCGTCGTGACATTCGGCGTGCTCGTCTCGTCGGTCAGATTGTCCGAGCTTTCCGGGCTCTTGATGGAACGCGGCATGATCGCGACCGGCGTTGCCGCCGGTGGCCTGTTCGGGCTGGCCGCGATCGCTTTCCGCGCGGCTATCTGGGAACTGCCGGAAGGAGGGTTCGTCATGCGTTCGCTGACCATCCTTGTCCTTTCCCTGTTCGTGCAGAGCCTCGTCCTCGGGTTGTGGCTCGCCGCGAGGGATCGCGAGGCGTTCAAGGGATCTCTGCGGGAATGGCGGCACAGCGCGGGCGCGGGGTTTCTAGGTGCCTTGGCATCGGCATGCTGGTTCATGGCCTTCTCGCTCACCGCTGCGGCAAACGTGAGGACTCTAGGGCTGGTCGAAATTCCACTGGCGGCCCTGCTGTCGGGCAAACTCACCGGCAAGCAGGTCGCCCGCCATGAAGTCGTCGGCATGTCGCTCGTAATGGCCGGTGTTGCCCTGCTCATCTGGTCGGTTGCGGCTTGACGCGGGTCGGGCAGGCCGTAAGGCCCACGCCCATGTCCAACGCGCCCTTCATGCTGTTCAATTCGCTGACCCGCCAGCTCGAAGAGTTCCAGCCGGTCCATGACGGCGAGGCGCGTGTCTATACCTGCGGGCCGACGGTCTACAATTATCCGCACATTGGCAATATGCGCGCCTACGTCTTCGCCGACGTGCTGGGCCGCACGCTGAGCTTCAAGGGTTACAAGCTGAGCCACGTCATCAACATCACCGATGTCGGCCACCTGACGGACGATGCGGACGATGGCGAGGACAAGATGGAGAAGATGGCGGCGCAGCAGGCGCAGTCGATCTCGGACATCGCCGAGCACTACAAGCAGGCCTACTGGGCGGACGTGAAGGCGCTCAACATTCGTCAGCCGGCGCAGTGGACCGTCGCCACCGACTACGTTCCGCAGATGATCGACTTTGCCAAGGGCATTGCCGACAAGCACTGCTACGAGCTGGATTCGGGCCTCTATTTCGATGTCTCGACGGTCGCCGACTACGGGCGTCTTGCCCGTGCGCAAACCGATGAAGGCGAGGGCCGGATCGAGGCGGTCGAAGGCAAGCGCAACGCCGCCGATTTCGCGATCTGGCGCAAGACCCCGCCGGGCGAGAAGCGCCAGATGGAATGGGATTCGCCATGGGGCAGGGGCGCGCCGGGCTGGCACCTCGAATGCTCGGTGATGTCGGGAGCAGAGCTTGGCTTTCCCTTCGATATCCATACCGGCGGGATCGACCATCGCGAGATCCACCACCCCAACGAGATCGCGCAGAACCAGGCGCATTGCTGCACCAATGGCCTGGATGACGCGGCCAATTCGGGCGCGCGGCTGTGGATGCACAACAATTTCCTCGTCGAGCGGTCAGGCAAAATGAGCAAGTCGTCGGGCGAATTCCTGCGGCTGCAATTGCTGATCGACAAGGGCTACCACCCACTCGCCTACCGGATGATGTGCCTGCAGGCGCATTACCGCTCGGAGCTGGAGTTCTCATGGGAAGGCCTCCAGGCGGCGCTGACGCGGCTGAAGCGGATGGTGATGCAGTCCGAGGCGCTCGCCGATGTTGAATCTTCGCAATATGAAGCTGCGACCAAGCATCAGAAATTTTCGGCTCTCGTCGAAAAATTCGATGCCGCCATTGCCGATGATCTCAACACCCCGGTTGCATTGACAGCTCTGGAGGAGGCGCTGGCAACCAAGAAGGTCGACGCGGGACTGAAGCGCGCGATCGTCGAGAATAT
>CAYPFE010000305.1:0-4417 GCA_964409895.1 uncultured Novosphingobium sp. | reverse complement strand
CGCAGGCGCGGCTAGCCGCAGCGGGGTGGGCTCACCCCACCGGCCGCCTTGCCCGGATCGCCTGCGCCAAAGTGCCCTCGTCGAGGTAGTCAAGCTCGCCGCCGACCGGCAACCCGTGAGCAAGCTGGGTGATGCGCAGGGGAAAGGCTTCCAGCCGCTCGGCGATGTAGTGGGCGGTGGTCTGGCCTTCGAGCGTTGCGTTCATGGCAAGCACGACCTCGTCGACGCCCCCCGCCTCGACACGGGCAAGCAGACGGTCGATGGTCAGGTCTTCGGGCCGCACCCCGTCGAGCGCCGAGAGCCTGCCGCCCAGCACGTGATAGCGCCCGGTGAACAGCCGCGCCCGGTCCAGCGCCCAGAGGTCCGCGACATCCTCGACAACGCACAGCGCCCGCGCGTCGCGGCGCGGATCGACGCAGATGCCGCAGGGGTCAGAAGTATCGATATTGCCGCAGGTCGCGCATTCGACCAGCCCCTCGCCCACAGCCGCCAGTGCATCGAGCAGAGCGGGAAGCGCGGTTTCGCGCCGCTTGATCAGCCACAGCACCGCGCGCCGGGCCGAGCGTGGCCCCAGTCCCGGCAGCCGGGCCAGCGCGGAGGTCAGCGTTTCGATCTCTTGCGATGCCATGACGCGGGAGATAGGGCCTTGCAGCCCGACACGAAAGGCTGGCCGGTCCGCTTATGCGCATCATCTTCATGGGAACCCCGGATTTCGCGGTGCCGGCGCTGACGGCGCTGGCGGATGCCGGCCATGACATCGCCTGCGTCTACACCCAGACGCCACGTCCCGGCGGCAGGCGCGGAAGGGAGTTGACCCCCTCCCCCGTCCAGCGCGAGGCCGAGGCGCGCGGCATAGAGGTCCGGCATCCGGTCTCGCTCAAGGGCGCAGACGAACAGCAGGCCTTCGCGGCGCTGGAGGCCGACATCGCGATTGTCGCCGCCTATGGGCTGATCCTGCCGCAGGCGATTCTCGACGGCACGCGGCTCGGCTGCATCAACATACATGCCAGCCTGCTGCCGCGCTGGCGCGGCGCAGCACCGATCCAGCGCGCGATCCTGGCCGGCGATGCCGAAACCGGTGTCACCATCATGCAGATGGAAGCCGGGCTCGACACCGGTCCGATGCTGAAGTTCGAAACGACGCCCATCGCCGCCAAGACGGCAGGCGAACTGACGGACGAACTCGCCTGGATGGGCGGGCGTCTGGTCTGCGAGTTGCTGGCTGACCTCGAAGCATACCCGCCCGAGGCCCAGCCCGAGGACGGCGTCACCTATGCGAAGAAGATCGACAAGGCGGAAGCCCGGCTCGACTTCAGCCAGAGTGCGGAACAGGTCGAGCGGCAGGTCCGCGCCTTCGCGCCCTCGCCCGGCGCCTTCTTCGAACTCGAGAGCGTGCGGTACAAAGTGCTGGTGGCGGAGGTTGTGCAAACCGGCGGCTGGCCGGGGCAAGTCGTCGACGAACAGCTGACCATCGCCTGCGGCAGGGGCGCGATCCGCCCCACCCGCGTCCAGCGCGCGGGCAAGCCGGCGATGGATACGCCCGACATGCTGCGCGGCAATCCGATTCCCGCCGGCACCTACCTCAACACCGGCAATCCATGACCCGCTTCGCGCTCACGCTGGAATTCGACGGTACCCCGTTCATGGGCCTCCAGCGCCAGGCGCATGGGCCCAGCGTGCAGCAGGCGGTGGAGGAGGCGGTGCACGCCATCACCGGCGAGACCGTGACGCTGCATGCCGCGGGGCGCACCGATGCCGGCGTGCATGCGCTGGCAATGGTCGTCCATGTCGATGTCGGGAAAGACCTCACGCCGTTCCGGCTGATGGAAGCGCTCAACCATCACCTCAAGCCCGATCCGATTGCGGTGCTGGCCTGCGAGGAGAAGCCGGATGACTGGCACGCACGGTTTTCCTGCGTCGGGCGCAGCTATCTCTACCGCATCGCCAACCGCCGCGCGCCGCTGGCGCTGGAACGCGGCAGGGCGTGGCAGGTGGTGCAGGACCTCGACGCCGAAGCGATGCACCGCGCGGCGCAGGCGCTGGTCGGACGGCATGACTTTACCACCTTCCGCTCGGCTCATTGCCAGGCGCAGAGCCCGCTCAAGACGCTGGACCGGCTGGATGTCCGCCGCGAGGGCGATCAGGTGCTGATCGAAGCGGAGGCGCGAAGCTTCCTCCACCACCAGGTCCGTTCGATGGTCGGCTGCCTGGCGCTGGTCGGCATGACCCGCTGGCGCGAGGAACAGGTCGCCGAGGCGCTGGAAGCGCGCGACCGCCAGGCGCTCGGCCTCAACGCGCCGCCGGAGGGGCTCTATTTCGTGGCGGCCCGCTACTGAGGTTCAGCGCGGCGGCGGACGCTGGGCCTCCCGCACGCGCGCTTCCGCCTCGCGGCGCAGCCGTTCGGCCAGCGCGTCGCCGTCGACCCTGACGCCGTTTTCCCCGACTTCGACATCGAGCGGCACTCCGCCGATCTCGGTGCTGATCGTGGCGCCCCCCTCGCGCAGCTGCACACGGGCATCGCCGAGCGGAATATCGCCGAGATCTGGCATGTCCGGCAGGTCGAGCGGTTCGACCGGGCTGGCCTCCGCCTTGGGCTGCGGGCGGGCGGGCGCAGCGCGCTTGCCGTGGGCCTGGAGCATGAATGAATTCCAGATGCGCGCCGGAATGCTCCCGCCGGTTACGCCCCGAAGCGGCGTATTGTCGTCGTTTCCTACCCACACGCCAACCACCAGCCCGCGCGCATAGCCGACGAACAGCGCATCGCGGTAGTCCTGGCTGGTGCCGGTCTTGCCGAAGTTCGGCCAGGGCAGCATCGCCGCGCGCCCGGTGCCCCCATTGACCGCGCGCCGCAGCATCTTTTCCATCGCCGCATGGCTGCTGCCAGAGAGGCTGTCCTTGCCGTCGAATAGGCTTTCCAGCCAGCCGGGCTCCTCGACCGGAAAAACGCCGGGTGTGACGGGAAATCTGTTTCCGGCAACCCCGGCATAGGCTGCCGTCAGCTCCACCAGCGTCACGCTCGCGGTACCGAGCGCCACGCTGGGGTCCCCCTTCGTCAGCGGCGCGGAGATACCCAGCTTGCGCGCCATCTCGATGACCGCCTCGTCCCCAACCTGGTTGTAGAGGCGGACGGCGGCGACGTTGCTCGATCGCGCGAAGGCATCCTCGAGCGTGATTTCCTCTGAGTAGCGCCCGCCGGCGTTGCGCGGGCGATAGCTGCCCCGTTCAATCTCGGTATTGGCTATGATGCTGTCCGGCTTCCATCCCGCCTCAAGTGCCGCCAGATAGACGAACAGCTTGAAAGTCGATCCTGGCTGGCGGCGCGCCTGCGTCGCGCGGTTGAACGGCGACTTGGCGTAATCGCGCCCGCCGACCATGGCGACGACCTCGCCATTGGGGCGCATCGCCACCAGCGCGACTTCGGCCTTGCCGAGCCGGGCACCGGCAATCGCGCGGCGCGCGGCTTCCTGCAGGTTCGAATCAAGCGTGGTGGTGATCGTCCGGTGGTCGTATCCGAGCTCTTCCTGTGCCCGCACGATCGGCAGCGCCCAATCGGCGAAATAGGTTCCGGTGGGCAGGTCGTTGCGGATGCGGACATCAAGCTTCGGCGCGCGCGCGGCCTCTGCCTCTTCGGGTTTGAGCTTGCCGTTCTCGACCATCGCCGCAAGCACCACACGCATGCGCTGTTCGGCGAGGCGGTAGTTCTTCGTCGGCGCAAGCCTGCTCGGCGCCTTGAGGAGGCCCGCCAGCATCGCCGATTGTTCGAGCGTGAGATTTTCCGGCTTGCGGTGGAAGTAATGCAGCGACGCGGCGCGCAGGCCATAGACGTTGTCGCCGAAATAGGCGTTGGACAGATAGCGCGCGAGGATGTCGTCCTTCGACAGCGATGCCTCGAGCCACAGCGCGATCAGCGCCTCGCGCGCCTTGCGGGTCAGCGTCTGTTCGGGCGTGAGGAAGGTGAACTTGGCGAGCTGCTGGGTGATGGTGCTGCCGCCCTGAGTCGAACCGCCGGTGATATTGGAAAGCGCTGCACGCGCGGTGCCGCGCAGGCTGATCCCCCAGTGATCGTAGAAACCGCGATCCTCGATCGACAGGAAGGCGTCGACGACATGCTCCGGCAGCTTGGCAACCTCCACCGGCTTGTCGACGATCGCACCGTTGCGCGCAATCGGCTTGCCATCCGCAGTCAGCAGCGTGATCTGTGGCGGCGCGATCGGCTCCAGCGACTTCGACAGAGTGGCTGTGATGGCGAGCCAGATGAAGGTCAGCAGGAAAAGGACAAGGACGATCCTGAACCAGACCCAGAGGCGGGAACGGCGCGGCGGTTCGGCTGGCGGCAGTGCATCCGGCGTGTCCGCGCCATCGGGCGAGCCGGGCGCGGTTTCGTCATGGGCTCGAGAACCACCCCACGGCCACCGCC
>CAYPFE010000304.1:0-4479 GCA_964409895.1 uncultured Novosphingobium sp. | reverse complement strand
ATGGCGCGCTCCCGTAAATGCGCAGTTTCCGCAATCCGATCCGGCGCCTCCCGGCCAGCCGACCAAGGCTCCGCAATGGCCGCAAGCAAGCTGGCAGGTCCGGGCGGCGGCAGCTATGGAAAGCGGATTGCCCGGCCACATGACCTTGCTTGACAATGAAGGTTTTCCGATTCCCGTGCGTGTCGCAAATATCCGGCGGCGGGAGGAGGGCTTCGAATTTGTTGTTCCTGAAGCGGCTCCCTGGTCCGAAGGGAGTGCGACCTTGTCCTTCGCGGGCAAGGAGGTGTTCGTCGGCGAGGTCCGTCGGGATGGCGCTATCCATATTCTCGATGTCGCACGGGCTTTGCCGGTGTTGCCGACGGTAGACGACCGAAGCGGATCGAATCATGAGGCGATAGCGCAACTGGATGCGCGGCTTGCAGCGGAACTTGTACGTCGTGGGCTTGCCACACCAGTACCGCCTTGCCATCCTCCGGCTCCCACGGAGGGTGCGTTGCTGCGAATGGCGGCATCGCGGGCCGTGCACACGGAAAAAGTGGGAGCGGGAATTTCGGCGGATTGAGATCTGTTCATGCAATCAGATACTATTTAAATGATTGAACCTTATATAGAATTTTTTGCATCTAAATTTGAGATAATACTCAATTTTGGTATCCTGCGCTGATGCAAGTCGAGATTGACGACGGCTCGATAATATGGCGAATCCAGCAAAAATTGAGAAATTTTTTGTCCGCCAATTATTCCGTCGAATGTATCGGACTTGATCGAGAAGGCAGGAATTGACACTGAGGTTCGAGAGTATCGAACCAGGAGAGTAGCTCAGGTGCCATGTGATCTTTATTCGCGCTTTGCCCAAAGCTTCGAACAGTTCGCCGACCGGCCGCTGATTGAGGAGGAATCAGGCCGTGTCTGGACCTACGCCGAAGTCGAGCAAGAGTCTGGAAGGCTGGCGGCACGTCTGGAAGTGCTGGGCGTTGCGCCGGGCGAGCGGGTGCTGGTGCAGACCGACAAGGACGTCGACACGCTGCTGCTCTATTTTGCGACGATCCGGCTTGGGGCGATTTACCTGCCGTTGAATGTCGATTACACCGTCAGCGAGCTCGAGTATTTCTTTGCCGATGGCCGACCCGCGCTCGCCGTGTGCCAGGAAGAAAGCTTCGATCTGTTCCGCGAAATCGGCGACGGGAAGGTCGCGGTCCAGACACTTGACCGGCTTTTTGCTGCGCTGCCGGGTGAACCCGCGGACGCAGTCGAACGCGAAGGCAATGATATAGCGGCGATCCTCTATACGTCGGGCACAACTGGCAAGCCCAAGGGGGCGATGCTCACCAATGACAATCTGGTCTCGAATGGCGAGATGCTGGTCGATTTCTGGAAGTTCACACCCGAGGACCGTCTGATTCACGCCCTGCCGATATTCCATGTCCATGGGTTGTTCGTGGCGATGCATTGTGTCGTGTTTTCAGGCGCCTGCGCGATATTCATGCCGAAATTCGATGCCGGGGCGGTGATCGACCGGATGGGGGATGCCAGCGTGCTGATGGGAGTGCCGACGTTCTACACGAGGCTCCTCGCAGACGAGCGTTTCACAAAGAAGTCTGCGTCCGGCATGCGGCTGTTCATTTCCGGATCGGCACCGCTATCGGCAGATATTCATCGCGCTTTCGAGGAGCGCTGTGGCCATCGCGTACTCGAACGCTATGGCATGACCGAGACCGGCATGCTCACTTCAAATCCCTACGATGGTGAACGCAGAGCGGGCTTCGTCGGCCCGCCGCTTCCCGGAGTTGAGCTGCGCATTGCGGAAGTCGAATCCGGGAAGGTGCTGCCGCACGGCGAAGTCGGTATCGTCGAGGTCAAGGGGCCCAACATCTTCAAGGGCTACTGGCAGATGCCGGACAAGACGGCAGCCGAATTCCGGCCTGACGGGTTCTTCATCACCGGGGACATGGGTTTTATCGACAAGGACGGCTATGTCCAGCTGGTCGGCCGGGAGAAGGACCTGATCATATCGGGCGGTTTGAATGTTTATCCGGCAGAAGTCGAGGCATTGCTCGATGACCGGGACGACGTAGCCGAATCGGCCGTGATCGGGGTGCCGCATCCCGATTTTGGCGAGGCTGTGGTCGCCGTCGTCCAGCCTTCGGGCAGTTTCGACGCCGAGGCGGTTCGCGATGAGATGCGCAGAGATCTCGCCGCGTTCAAGGTGCCCAAAAGGTTGATCACAGTCAATGTGTTGCCCCGCAATACGATGGGCAAGATTCAGAAAAAGCTTCTGCGAGAGGAACACGCAGGTCTGTTCGCCGGTTAGGCCGAGCTAGTTCCTCGGCACATCTGCGAAGAATGATTCTCCGCCCGGCTGCACGAGCACGAATTCGGTATAGTGGCCCAGCGCCGTAACCGTGTCGAAATAGCGGTAGTTGAGGATGCCGGGCATGTCGGCGTCGGTTACCATCGGAAGGCCCTGAGCCACGAACTGGTCGCGGATGGCGTCGAATTCAGCCTCGTCCTTCGCATAGTAGCCGTGGTGATGGACCTGCAGAACTTCCGGGTCGTCCGGCATCCAGTCGTTGTAGAAGTCGAGACCGCCCGGCTTTGCGCCGACCAGTTCCATCATCATGTTGCCGGTGTGCGCGAAGGCGAGCGCGGTCCCGGGCGCATCTTCGGGCAGACGGATGATCTTCCACTCGGTAATGCCAAAGCGGCTTGAAAGCGTCGCGATCGCCTGGTCGACATCGCGCACGGCATAGCCTGTGTGGAACTGGTCCCTGAGGTACATCGATAGTGTCATTGCCCCAACCTTTTCTGTTTCACCGCGCCGATTGCGCAAGCCGCCAGGCCGCCTCAGCTGCTCCGCGATAGCCGGCACCTGTCTTTAGCGCGCCTTCCTTGTCCGCCGCGGTTCCGTCGAGCCCGCGTCGGTACACGCCTGCCCGGATCGCGGCGGAGCGGAACAGCGAGAACACAAGGAAGAAATGCCACTCCGGAAGGTCCGCGCGGCCCGCTTCGCGGCAATAGGCGGCGATCATCTCCTCCTCCGGCGGAATACCGAGCGCGTCCGGGTCCATGCCCTGGAAGCCCTTCAGGTCATCCTCGCTCATGTAATAGGGCAGGCAGGCATAGGCGACGTCGGACAGCGGATGGCCCTGCGTGCCGATCTCCCAATCGAGCACTGCCGCGATCCGGGGCTCGCTGGGCGCGAACAGGATATTGTGGCTGCGGTAGTCGCCATGGACGATGGCGTTTTCCTCCTGTGCGGGCAGGCGCTCTTCCAGCCAGGGAATGACGCGTTCCATGTTCCGGTTGTCCTCGAACTTCGAGGCGGCATATTGCCTGGCCCACAGGGCGAACTGCCGCGCCACATAGACGCCGGGCTTGCCGAGGTCAGCCAGCCCGAGCTCCGCCGGATCTGCACGGTGGAGCCGGGCAAGCACGCGCATCATCTCGAAGGACAGCTGGCGTCGCTCCTTCTTCTCTGCACCAAGCAGGCGGGCGTCGGCGAAGATGCGGCCCTCGACATGTTCCATGACGTAGAAGGTCTGGCCGATGATGCGCTCATCCTCGCACAGGTGCAGCATCTGCGGCACCGGGATAATGTCTGTGAGCGCCTTCATGATCGCATATTCACGCTCGACCTGGTGAGCTTTGGGCAGCAGCTTTCCGGCAGGCTTCTTGCGAAGCACGTAGGCTCCAGCGTCTGTGTCGAGCCGGTAGGTAGGGTTGGACTGGCCGCCCTGGAATTGGGTCACTTCGATCTCGCCGCCGAAACCCGGAAGGTGGTGCGCGAGATAGGCGCAGAGCGCCCTCTCGTCGAAGCGATGCGCGGGAGAGACGGCGCCCACCGCTACCGGTCCTGCGGGCGGAACTGGCGGTATTGCGCGAGTTCGAGCCGGGCGATCTGGTTGCGGTGGACCTCGTCCGGTCCGTCGGCGAGCCGCATCACCCGGGCTCTTGCATATTGATAGGACAGGCCGAAATCTTCGGTCACGCCGCCGCCGCCGTGTGCCTGGATTGCCCAGTCGATGATCTTGCCGAGCATGACTGGTGCCGCGACCTTGATCATCGCGATCTGCTTGCGCGCTTCCTTGTTGCCGACCGTGTCCATCATCTCTGCAGCATTGAGCGTCAGCAGTCGGGCCTGGTCGATCATGATCCGCGATTCGGCGATGCGTTCGCGCCACACGCCGTCGTCGGCGAGGACGCGCCCGCTGGCGACGCGCGAGGACAGGCGCTTGCACATCTTCTCAAGCGCGACCTCGGCCTGGCCGATGATCCGCATGCAGTGGTGGATGCGGCCGGGACCGAGCCGGCCCTGGGCGATCTCGAAGCCCCGGCCTTCGCCGAGCAGCATGTTCGAGGCGGGCACGCGAACGTTCTCGTAGGTTACCTCGGCGTGCCCATGCGGCGCCTCGGTCCAGCCGAAGACTGGCAGGTCGCGGACGATGGTAACGCCCGGCGCATCTCTTGGAACCAGGATCA
>CAYPFE010000303.1:0-4487 GCA_964409895.1 uncultured Novosphingobium sp. | reverse complement strand
CCATTGGCCATCGCAGCGGCGTGGATGCGGTCGACGGTGTCCCTGTCCGGCGCGCCGATCGTCGCCATCACGCCGTTGCCGAAATTTGCCTTGTTGCCGTCATAGGGGATGGTCACGGCAAAGCCGATGCCAACGCCGGGGTTGGCCCAGAAGATCGCCTTGTCGGTCTGGTTGGTGCGCGAACATCCCAGTTCCGCGGTGATCGCGTCATAGAACTTGCCGGCCTTCTCGAGATCGTTGGTGCCGAAGCAGACGTTGATGAGCATGAATTCCTCTCCATTCCTTTGTGCGTGTCACAGCGGCGTACATTGTGCCTTGAGCCAGTCAAGCGCTTCACCGTCCAGCAGCGGGCCGATCCTTTCGAGTACGGCCGTATGATAGGCGTTCCACCATGCGATCTCGTCAGGGCCGAGCAGTGACGTCTCGACCAGCGCGCGCTCAATCGGCGCCTGGGTCAGGACTTCGAAGCCGAAGAACTTCCCCTCCGCGCCTTCGATCTCGCGCTCCTCGACCAGCAGCAGGTGCTCGATGCGTATCCCGTATTCGCCCGCCTTGTAGTAACCGGGCTCGTTGGAAAGGATCATGCCGGCAAGCAGTTCCTGTTCGCCGGCGGGCTGCGCTCCTGGCGTCTTGGCGATGCGTTGGGGACCTTCGTGGACCGAGAGGAAACTGCCGACCCCGTGCCCGGTGCCGTGCGCGTAATCGAGCCCCGCATTCCACAGATGCAGGCGCGCCAGCACGTCGAGCTGGCTGCCGCGCGTGCCCTCGGGAAAGACGGCGGATGACAGCGCGATATTGCCCTTCAGCACGCGGGTGAAGCGGTCCTTCACTTCGGCTGACGGTTCGTCCGGCCCGATCCAGACGGTGCGGGTCAGGTCAGTCGTGCCGTTGGGATACTGACCGCCGGAATCGACAAGATAGACGCTGCCCGGTTCGAGTGTCCGGCTTGTCTCCTCCGTCACACGATAGTGGACGATCGCACCATTGGGGCCGCTTCCCGAGATCGTGTCGAATGACAGGTCGCGCAGGTCGCCGCATTGGGCGCGGAACGCATCGACCTTGTTGGATGCGGCCATCTCGGTGACTTCACCATTGGGCCCCTCGACGGAAAGCCAGTGCAGGAACCGGGCCATCGCCGCACCGTCACGCGTCTGGGCATCACGATGGCCCTGCTGCTCGACGGCGTTCTTGATCGCCTTGGGCAGCATGCAGGGATCGCGTTCCTCGACCACTTCGGCCCCGGCATCTTCGAGCGCCGAGAAGATCGCCTGCACGCAACTGTCGGGGTCAGCGGCGACGCGTTTGTCTGAGAGGGCGGCTAGCGCGGGCAGGAAGTCCTCACGGGATGCGACCCGGACGGCATTGCCCAGGTGCGCGCGTAGTTCGTCCGTGACTTTCCCGGGCGCGATGAACAGATCGGCGCTGCCGTCGTCGCGGGCGATCGCGAAGGACAAGGCCACAGGGGTCCTTTCGACATCGCTGCCCCTGATGTTGAGCAGCCATGCGACCGAATCAAGCGCCGGGAGCACCGCGGCATCGAGCTTGTTGTCCTTGAGCCAAGCTGCAAGCGCCTGGCGCTTGTCCTCGCTGCTCTCGCCCGAACGCGAAATCGGGTGGACCAGGGCCGGCGCAAGCGAAGGCGAGGGCTGGTCCTGCCAGATCGCATCGACCGGATTGGCATCGACCGCCACGAGTTCGGCCTTGCAGTCCGACAAAGCCTTCCCGGCCGCTTCCAACCACTTGCGCCCATGCAGCCATGGGTCATAGCCGATCCTGGCTCCCTCCCCGGCATGCTTGCCGAGCCATTTGGCGGGGCTCGTCTCGGGCACGCTTTCATAGGCATATTGAGCGCTGCTGACCTGATCGCGAACTTGCAACGTATAGCGACCGTCGACGAACATTGCCGCCGCCGGATCGCGCGCCGTATCGGTAAGGACCACCGCCGTACCCGCCGACCCGTCGAAACCCGTCAGCCACTTGAGCCGCTGTGCATAGGCGCCGACATATTCGCTCATGTGCTCGTCGCTGATCGGCACTACGAAGCCGTCCAGCCCCTGCCGCGCGAGCTCCTTGCGCAGTGCGTCGAGGCGGGAGTCATGGGTATTCATCAGCATGGTTGCCCTTGTCGTTCCTAGATCATAGATGCGCGCGATGTCCGATAGCACACGTCATGGCGCGCCGCGCGCCGCGAAGAAACCCCATTCCTTCACCCATCACGGAATTACCGTCAGCGACGATTACGCGTGGCTGCGCGATCCCGGTTACCCCAACGTCACCGACGGAGAAGTAATCGCGCATCTCGAGGCGGAGAATGTATGGTTCGAACAGCGCATGGCTCCCCACAAGGATCTCATCGAGAAGCTTTTCAGGGAAATGCGCGGGCGCATCAAGGAGGCCGACAAGTCGGTTCCGCAAAAGGACGGCGACTATCTCTACTGGATCGAGTTCGAGGAAGGGGCCGAATACAAGAAATGGTGGCGCCGCCCGGTTGGCGCGACTGACGACGGAACGGCGGACCAGCTGATCCTGGACGAGGTCGCACTGGCAGAGGGCAAGGAATATTTCCGCCTCGGCGCAATGTCGGTCAGCCAGAATGGCGCACTTCTGGCCTATTCCATCGATGACAACGGATCGGAGCGCTTCACCGCCCGCATCAAGGACCTTGCAAGCGGAGAACTGCTGCCGGACAAAATACCCGGCACGCTGTCCTCGCTGCTATGGGTCGCGGGCGACACGGGCCTCGTCTATTCGCTCGCAAACGAGCATTGGCGCACCGACAATGCCCGGCTGCACTGGCTGGGTCAGGACGCATCCGAAGATATCGAACTCTATCACGAAGACGATGAAGGTTTCCGGGTCGGCAGCTCGCTTTCGGCCAACGAGAAATGGCTGATCGTCGGCAGCAGCGATCACGAAACCAGCGAAGTGCGGCTGATCCCGACCGCAGACCCACTGGCCGAGCCGATCCTGGTCAGGCCGCGCGAGAAGGGTGTGGAGTACGATGTCGATGAGCGCGACGGCACGCTATATGTCCATACCAACGACACACATGAGAACTTCCGGCTTGCCACGGCTCCGCTCGACACGCCCGGCAAGTGGAACACGCTGATCGAAGGCTCGGACGCATTTTACCTCACTGGTTTCGACCTGTTCCGCGATTTCTACGTCGTCGAAGGCCGAAGGGCCGGGCTCGACCAGATAGAGCTGCGATATTACGGTGAGCCGGATCGGGTGGAGCCCATCGCCTTTCCCGAAGCGAGCTACACAGCGGGACTGGCGGACAATCCCGAATGGGCCATGGACAAGCTCAGGCTGTCCTATCAGTCGATGGTCAGCCCTTCGACGGTCTATGACTACGACGTGTCGGCACGGACGCTGGACATGCTCAAGGTCCAGGAAATCCCGTCGGGCTACGATGCCTCCCTCTACACGACAAAGCGCCTGGAAATCGCGGCCCGGGACGGCACGGCGATCCCCGTCAGCATCGTCATGCGCCGGGACCGGGAGCCCGCAGGCCCGCTCTATCTCTATGGCTACGGCGCTTATGGCATCGCCATAGAACCGGGCTTTTCGACCTCCCGCTTGTCGCTGGTCGACCGCGGTTTCGCCTATGCGATCGCGCATATCCGAGGCGGGGACGATTTGGGCCGTGCCTGGTACAAGGCGGGCAAGCTTGAGCGGCGGACCAACACATTCAACGATTTTGTTGATGTCGCCAAAGGACTGGTCGAGCGCGGATATACGAAAGCAGGTTCCATCGGCATCGCCGGCGGGTCTGCTGGCGGGGAGCTGATGGGTGCGGTGGTGAATTCCGATCCCGATCTATTCGGGGCCGTGGCCGCCCATGTGCCCTTCGTCGATGTGCTGTCCACCATGCTCGACGCGGAACTGCCGTTGACCCCCGGAGAATGGCCGGAATGGGGCAATCCGATCGAGGACAAGAGCGCCTTCGAGCTGATCCGCTCCTACAGTCCCTATGACAACGTGCGGGCCCAGGCCTATCCGCCGATGCTGGTGACCGCAGGCATCAACGACCCTCGCGTGACCTATTGGGAACCGGCGAAGTGGGTCGCCAGGCTGCGCGAACTCAAGACCGATGGCAACGAACTACTGCTGAAGACGAACATGGGTGCAGGGCACGGCGGCAAGTCCGGCAGGTTCGAATCCCTGCGGGAAACCGCCGAGGAATTTGCCTTCATCCTGTGGCAGCTCGGCTGCACGCAGACAGGCAAACCGGCGGACTAATCGTCAGGCTGCGACCGGTTTCGGATGGGGCGGCTTGCCGAACGTGCGTATCTTCTCGCTCATCGTGCGGTTGCGGCCGGCGCGCTTCGCTTCGTAGAGCAGCCGGTCGCAGTGGCTGTAGAGCGCCGTGAAATCGGGATTCACGCAATTGCCCGCAGGCTGTTCGACCAGGCCCATGCTGGCCGTCACCATCCATTCCATTCCCGTAACGTTGCGCGCCACATGCGTGGATATGGCCAGGC
>CAYPFE010000302.1:0-4487 GCA_964409895.1 uncultured Novosphingobium sp. | reverse complement strand
AAACACCGCGCAGTTAAGCGCCGCGAAATAATTGTCGTGCTGCGGCACGACGCGGCCCAGCCATTTCTTGACCAGCTCCGGATGCTCGCGGATCGCCTCGCTGATCGAGAGGAAGATGACGCCGGCCTCGGCCAGCTCCTTGCGGAAGGTGGTGGCGACCGATACCGAATCGAACACCGCATCGACCGCGACCTTGCGCGCACCCTCGACGCCGGCGAGAACCTTCTGCTCCTCCAGCGGGATGCCGAGCTTTTCATAGACGCGCAGGATTTCGGGATCGACCTCGTCCAATGACGCGATCGTCTCCTTCTTCTTGGGCGCGGCGTAGTAATAGGCGTCCTGGTAATCGATCGGCGGCACGTTGAGCTTGGCCCAGTCGGGCGGCGTCATCTCCAGCCAGCGGCGGAACGCTTTCAACCGCCACTCCAGCATCCATTCCGGCTCGTCCTTCTTGGCCGAAATGTAGCGTACGGTGCCTTCGTCGAGACCCTTGGGCCCGAATTCCTGCTCGATATCCGACGACCAGCCGTGCTCGTAGTCGGCGACGCGCGCGGCGGCGGCATGGGCGGCGGCATCGCGGATGGGGGTTTCGTCGGTCATTGGACCTCCCCTGCAAGCTGGATCAGCGAAACATCCGCCAGCGCCCCGCGCAACGCCGCGCTCACCGCCGGCCAGTGCGGACGCACGCTGCAGGCCTCTTCGAGCGAACAGTCGTGACGGCCCTCCTCGATGCAGGCGGTGAGCTGGATCGGGCCTTCGACCGCCTCGACGATGTCGGCAAGCGTGATCGCAGCGGGTGGCCGGGCGAGCTTCAGCCCGCCGCCGACACCGCGAGTCGAGCGCAGCAGGCCCGCGGAGGACAGCCGGCTGACGAGCTTCTGCACGGTTGGCGCGGGCAGGCCGGTTTCCTCGGCGAGTTGGCCGGCGGATACGCGCGCGGAGCCGCAATGCCGCGAGGCTGCGGCCATCACCACGACGGCATAATCGGCCATGCTCGATAGTCTCATGATATCAGCGTCTTCCGAATCGCAGGCTGCCCGATGGCTAAATCGGACCGAATCTTTCCGGTTTCATCTAGTCAAGACGGGCCGGCGTTTCAACCACCTGCTGCCGCCGGACGCAAAAAAGGCGGCCCCCCGGCATAACCGGGAGACCGCCATTCTAGTGAGAACTTGCTGCATTGGTGCGCAAGTCCTTCGGGTCGCACTGATTGGCCTAAGCGAACCGTGCCAGCTTTCATTGTAGAAAAACGACAATCGGGCGCGGCGAGGCCCGACGGCACCATTCCGTCGTTGAGCAAGCCGGTCGCGCCGGTTATGCGCCCCTCATGGTCTATTCGCTGCTCCGGCCCATCCTGTTCCGGCTCGATCCCGAGCGTGCGCATGGATTGGCACTGACGGCGCTGAAGCTGATGCCCGCCGGCAGTCCGGCGGCGCCGGGCGGACCGCTTGCCATTTCGGTCGCCGGGATTGCCTTTCCCAACCCGCTCGGCATGGCAGCGGGCTTCGACAAGGACGGCGAGGTTCCCGATGCGCTGCTGGGTCTCGGCTTCGGTTTCGCCGAGGTGGGCTCAATCACGCCGCTGCCGCAGGAAGGCAATCCGAAGCCCCGACTGTTCCGGCTCGAAGAGGACCGGGCAGTGATCAACCGCATGGGTTTCAACAACGGCGGGATCGAGGCGGCACACCGGCGGCTGGCCGCGCGCAAGCAGGGCGGCATCGTCGGCGTCAACGTCGGGGCGAACAAGGAGTCGCCTGATCGGATCGAGGACTACATCAAGGGCATTACCGCATTCTCCGGCATCGCCAACTATATCACGGTCAACATCAGCTCGCCCAACACGCCGGGCCTGCGCAACCTGCAAGCGAAGGGCGAACTGGAACTGCTGCTCGAAGCGATCCGTTCACACCGCACCGATGGCGATCCGCCGGTTTTCCTCAAAGTCGCGCCTGATTTGGAGGCTGGTGATCACGAACGGATCGTGCGTGCAGCGCTCGACAACGGCATTGCCGCGCTGATCGTCTCAAACACCACGATCAGCCGACCGGCCCTTGTATCGCGCCATGCAGGCGAGGCGGGCGGGCTCTCCGGCGCCCCGCTCAGGTCGCTGGCACTTGCGCAGTTGCGCCGGTTCCGGACCATCGCAGGCGATTCGCTCCCGCTCGTTGGCGTCGGCGGCATTTTCACCGCCGAAGATGCCTGGGCGCGCATCCGCGCCGGGGCGAGCCTCGTCCAGCTTTACAGCGCGATGGTGTACGAAGGCCCGGGCATCGCGCGGACGATCGTGTCCGGCCTCGAACGTCTGATGCAGCGCGACGGCTTCACGTCCATTGCCGAGGCGGTCGGAAGCGAATAGCAAGGCCGCCATGTCCAGACGCTTCTTCCTCCCGCTTCTCGCCGCCGCCTTCCTTTCCGCCTGCGCGACCGCTCCTGCCTCGGCCCCGCCGGTCGCCAGCGCACCCGCACCCTTGTTCGACAAGGGCATGGTAAGCGCAGCCGATCCGCGCGCGGCCGAAGCCGGTGCGGAAATCCTGCGCAAGGGCGGAAGTGCTACGGATGCTGCGATTGCTGTGATGGTAGCGCTGACCGTTGTCGAACCCCAAAGCTCGGGAATCGGCGGCGGCGGCTTCTTCGTGCGCGGGTCCGTGGACGGCGATGTCGAGACGCTCGACGGGCGCGAGACCGCGCCGGCGGCTGCCTATGGCGGCTGGTTCCTCTCCAGCAGCGGCCAGCCGCTGTCCTGGCGCGAGGCTGTGCTGAGCGGGCTTAGCATCGGCGTGCCGGGCAACCTTCGCCTCGCCGAGGAAGCGCACCGGCGGCACGGCAGGCTTGCATGGGCCGAGCTGTTCCAGCCCGCGATCCGGCTGGCGCGCGAAGGCTGGGAGCTGACCGAACGCTCGCGCATGTTTCTTGAAATGCGGCCGCAATCGGCAGCGCGGGACGCCGCCGGCAAGGCGCTGTTCTATGACGAGGACGGCAGCCCCAAACCGGTCGGCACCTGGCTGAAAAACCCCGAGCTCGCAGCGACGCTCGAAGCGATCTCCGGTGGCGGTGCCGATGCAATCCACGAAGGTCCGATTGCCGCCAGGCTCGCCGCGCATGTCGCCTCAGACACGCCGGGTCCGTCAACCATGACCGAAGCCGACCTTGCCGCCTATAGCGTCAAGGAACGCGCCCCCCTTTGCGGGCAATACCGCGCCTACCGGATCTGCGGCATGGGTCCGCCATCCTCGGGCGCGACCACAGTGCTGGCGATCCTCGGCCAGCTTGAGCCGTTCGACCTTGCAGCACTTGGCCCCGACTCGGCGGGCGCCTGGCACCTTTTCGCCGAATCGCAGCGGCTCGCCTATGCCGACCGTGAGCGGTTCCTTGCCGATCCGGACTACATCGCGGTGCCGGCAGCCGAGCTGGTGGAGCCCTCCTATCTCGCCAAGCGCGCTGCCCTGATCGATGCGCAGACGACCATGGCGAGCGCGGAGCCGGGGCTCGACCTGCCGCCGCCCGATGGCATGGAGCCGCCGGAGCACGGCACGTCGCATTTCGTCGTGGTCGACAAATGGGGCGATGGGGTCAGCTACACCTCGACCGTCGAAAGCGCTTTCGGTTCCGGGCTGATGTTCGGCGGGTTCTACCTCAACAACGAGCTGACCGATTTCAGCTTCGTCGCCGAAAAGGACGGACAGCTCGTCGCCAACCGGGTCCAGGGGGGCAAGCGTCCGCGCAGTTCGATGGCGCCGACGCTGGTCTACGGACCCGACGGCAGGCTGGTGCTGGCAATTGGCGCGGCAGGCGGGGGAACCATACCGGTGCAGGTCGCCCGCGCGATCATCGGCTTCATCGACTGGAAGCTGCCGGTCGACGAGGCGCTGGCGCTGCCGATGCTCTATTCGCCCGGCGACAGCGTGACCATCGAGGAAGGTTCGAGCCTGGAAGCACTGATCCCGGCGCTGAAGGCTCTGGGCCATGGCGAAGTTTCCGCCCGCCGCCTGCCGGTAAAGGGCAACGCGGTCGTCATCGGGCCCGATTCGCTGACGGGTGCCGCCGATCCGCGCAGCGAAGGGCGTGCGATTTCTGAATAGTGCAGAAATTCCCGATACCAATTGCCGGATTGGCGGTTTATTCTAGGTGCCTGCGAACCCATCGATGTTCGAAATTGGCTGTACGAGGAACGGTGCACTGCACAGATGCGCATTGCTCGCAAGGCAATGGCTTGGGCTAGTTGGAATCTCAATTTTCGGGGATGGGCATGACAGTTCGCAACAGAGCTTCCAGAATATCCCCCAACAGGGCGAAGCGGTCCATCGCAACGAAGCCTCTCGCCGAAGAAATTGCCAGAAAATCAGCAGCATTCATTTCCATCGTCTCTGCACTTGGTCTTTTGTGGGGCTTCGTTTCGCCAGTTACAAGGATCTCGGTCGAGGTGATCGATGGTATGTCTTAGCCCCCTAGAACTGTGCCACTGTGTTTTCGAGGAAGGAGCATGAGAT
>CAYPFE010000301.1:0-4496 GCA_964409895.1 uncultured Novosphingobium sp. | reverse complement strand
GGGCTGCTGACCATCGATGAGGTTTGCGAACGTTACCAGCTTACTCTCGAGGAATTCGCGTCCTGGCAGCGGGCGGTTGACCGTTCGGGCATGCAGGGCTTGCGGGTTACACGCATCCAGCACTATCGCGATCTCTACGAGCGCCAGCAAAAGTACTGAATCTGGCCCGGCCAGAACGGGCCGCTGCCGGTTTTCCGTTGCCGTTTAGCGGCAATGTAGCCCTTCCACCGCCAAATGTCGCGGATTGTCACAGTATCGCCACTGCGCATTGCCACCCGGCAAGTGCATGTATATGGCGACAATCCGAGAATTCTTTGGCGTTTGGCGTTGTCTATGACATCATTACCGGGCGCCGGGTGCGATGGAAAACAGGTCTTGCGGCTGCATGGCAGGAGCAAGGCCTAGGCGGTGACCGCGATGAACTACGACGGCAATATCGATCCTCAGGGCACGGACGCGGTCGCGCATTACGATCTGCTCGCCCGGCCGGGCGAAGACGATCGCCAGTCCGCCAGGCGGATCTGGATAATCGTGCTTTTGGTTGCGGTTGCAACGATTGCGATCTGGTTCCTGACGAACTTCACCGGAACCGACGAGCTGGCGGGCAGTTCCGGACAGGCGCCGGCGGTTACGGTGATCGCACCGGGCAACACCACGATTGCCGGACAGGTCGGCACCACCGGAACGCTGGCGGCAAGGCGGGAATTGCCAGTTGGTTCCGCGGGCGAAGGCGGCCAGGTGCTAAGTGTGCTTGTGGAACCAGGAGACTGGGTGAAGGCCGGCCAGACCCTCGCTGCCGTGGATCGGTCAGTCCAGACGCAGCAGCAGGCGAGCCTGGCGGCCCAGGTTCAGGTTGCCATGGCAGACTCCCGGCTTGCTCAGGCCAATCTCGACCGGGCGCTGCAACTCGTCGAGCGCGGCTTCATTTCCAAGGCCGATGTCGACCGGCTGACCGCGACACGTGATGTTGCAGCCGCGCGGGTCAAGGTCGCGCAGGCACAACTCGGCGAAATGCAGGCGCGGACGCGCCGTCTCAATATCGTCGCGCCCGCGGCCGGCCTGGTGCTCGAACGCAATATCGAGCCGGGACAGGTCGTAAGTGCTGGTACTGGCGTGTTATTCAGCATCGCCAAAGGCGGCGAGATGGAATTGGTAGGCGATCTGAGCGAACAGGATCTGGCAAAAATCTCGGTTGGGCAGGGCGCGAAGGTGACGCCGGTTGGCTCGGAGAAGAGCTTTGCCGGCAATGTCTGGCAAGTAGCGCCCATCATCAGCGAGCAGAACCGGCTCGGCAAGGTGCGCATCGCGCTGGCCTACAATCCCGAATTGCGGCCGGGAGGATTTGCCAGCGCGGTAATTACATCGGGGGCCTTGCGTGCACCTTTTCTGCCTGAATCTGCGGTCCTTTCGGACGACAAGGGCAGTTATGTGTATGTCGTCGACAAGGACAACAAGGTTAAGCGCCAAAGCGTGACGACAGGGGCGATCACGCCCAACGGCATAGCGATTGTCAAAGGCCTGACTGGAAACGAGCGGATTGTGAAACGGGCGGGGGCTTTTCTGTCCGATGGCGAAAGCGTGACGCCCAAGCTGGTCAAGCCCTGACCCGGGGACTGCGATGAATTTCCGCAATATCTCTGCTTGGTCGATCCGCAACCCGGTGGTCCCCATCGTCATGTTTGCCGGGCTGCTGATCACCGGCATCGTCAGCTTCATGCGTATGGATATCCAGCAGATGCCGGATATCGAATTCCCGATGGTTATCATCAACGTCGCGCAGCCGGGAGCCGCGCCGACCGAGATCGAGACCCAGATAACCCAGCGGGTCGAGGCTGCCGTACGGACCATCAGTGGCGTCAAAAACATGTCGTCCACCGCTTCGGAAGGAAGCAGCCAGACATTCGTCGAATTCCAGATCGGCGAGGATATCAACGCGGCCGTCAACGAGGTTAAGAATTCGATCGATCAGGTGCGCGGCGAACTGCCCGACGGCATTCTCGAACCCCGGGTCTTCAAGGCGAACACGTCGGGTGAGGCGATCACCTATTTCTCGGTGCTGGCCGACGACATGACCATGGAAGAGGTTTCATGGTTCATCGACGACACAATAGCCAAGCGGCTGCTTTCGATTGACGGCATGGCGGAAGTTCAGCGCTATGGCGGTGTCGACCGCGAAATCCTGGTGACGCTCGAGCCGCAACGCATGCAGGCGCTGGGCGTGACGGCAGGCCAGGTCAATTCGGTGCTGCGCCAGCTCAACGTCAATGCGGCGGGCGGAAAGGCCGAGATCGGCGATTCGCGGCAGTCCGTGCGCGTGCTGGGCAACGCCAAGAACGCTTACGAGCTTTCGCAGACCGACATTCCTCTCGGCGGCGGCCGCACCGCCAAACTGGCAGATATCGCCCGGGTGGCGGATTCCTATGGCGAGGTAACCTCGATCGCCAAGACCGACGGAAGGCCCGTCATCACCTTCTCGATCGCGCGTGCGCGAGGTGCCTCCGACGTCACCGTCCATGACGAAACCATCAAGGTACTCAGGGACATCGAAAAGGAATATCCGGGCCTAAAGTTCCAGCAGAACTTCACCATGGTCGATTACACCAAGGCCCAGTACGAAACCTCGATGGCGGCGATGGTCGAAGGCGCGATCCTGGCAGTCATCGTCGTGTTCTTCTTCCTGCGGGACTGGCGGGCGACCATCGTGTCGGCGCTTGCCATTCCGCTATCCGCGATTCCGACATTCTGGTTCATGGACATGATGGGCTTCTCGCTCAACATGCAGTCGCTGCTGGCGCTGGGCCTTGTCGCGGGTGTGCTTGTGGACGACGCGATCGTCGAGATAGAGAACATCGTCAGACACATGCGAATGGGCAAGACCGCCTACCAGGCCTCGATCGACGCGGCCGACGAGATCGGCCTGGCGGTTGTCGCGACGACATTCTCGATTGTCGCGGTTTTCCTGCCCGTGGGCCTGATGCCCGGCGTGTCCGGCGAACTGTTCCGGGCATTCGGGCTTACCGTCGTTGTCGCGGTGCTGATGAGCCTTGCCGTGGCCCGGATGATTTCGCCGATGGTAGCCGCTTATTTCCTGCATGCGCAGGGCGTGGCCGAACATGCCAGCGGGCCCTGGATGGACCGCTACATGCGCATCCTCAATTGGTCGCTCGACACATCCGAAGCCGAATCGCATCGCGATAGGCACCGCCGCGTCGATGGTACGGTGCCGGCAATGGAGAGGGTCAGGGCGCGACTGCGCGACCATCGCATGTGGATGATCGGCCTTGGCGGAGCGGCGCTGGCCCTGACCGGGGCGATCGCCAGTTCGCTGCCGATGGAATTTTTCCCCACGCAGGACAACGATTTCTCTGCGGTCCGGGTGGAGATGGTGCCGGGCACGACACTGAAGCAGACCGAGGCCGTGATCGACGAAGTCAGGGCGATCACCAAGGATCACCCGGATGTATCGGGCATGTTCCAGCGCGCCTTCGAGGGCGGTGGCTTCTCGATGATCAGCTTCAAGTCCGACCGGGCTATGACCAGCCAGGAAATCGAAAACGAGATCACCCCCAAGTTCCAGGCCATACCCGACGCCCGCGTGACCTTCATGGACCCTGGCCGGGGGCAGGGTTTCGGTACGGGCAGGCCGATCACGATCATGCTTACCGGCAACAATTCGCAGATACTTCATGACACAGCAGCCAAGCTGGTGGAGGACATGAAGGGGCTTGAAGAGATCGTCGCTCCGCGGATCAGCGCAGACATGCGCCGCCCGGAATTCGTCATCGAGCCACAGCTCGACCTCGCCGCAGAACTGGGCGTTACGACAGCGGCGCTCAGCCAGGCGATCCGGATCGCGACGATTGGCGAAATCGACCAGAACGCAGCGAAGTTTTCGCTCACCGAACGGCAGGTTCCGATACGTGTCCGCCTTTCGGAGGCAGCGCGCCGTAACCTCGACAATATCCGCAACCTGCCCGTGCCAACGCAAGCTGGCGGTTCGGTTCCGCTCTGGCGCGTTGCCACCATCAAGCTCGGCTCGGGCCCGACGTCGATCCAGCGCTACAACCAGGAGCGCCGTATCCTGATCGGTGCCGACCTTGCGCCCGGCGTGGTGCAGAGCGACGCCACGACCGCGATCAACGAATTGCCGCTGATGAAGGACCTGCCCCAGGGCGTAAGCAACAAGCCGTTCGGTAGTGACGAATGGCAAAAGGAAATGATCGACAATTTCATGATCGCGGTTCCGGCCGGGATCCTGCTGGTCTTTGCCGTGCTGGTGCTGCTTTATCACCGCATCGTTTCGCCGCTGGTCAACATGGCGTCGCTATTGCTGGCGCCGCTGGGCGGACTGATTGCCCTGGCGGCGACCGGCCAGGCTTTGTCTATGCCGGTGTTTATCGGCGTGCTGATGCTGCTTGGCATCGTCGGCAAGAATTCGATCCTGCTCATAGATTTCGCGCTTGAGGAAATGATGCAGGGCGTCAGCAAGTTCGAGG
>CAYPFE010000300.1:0-4519 GCA_964409895.1 uncultured Novosphingobium sp. | reverse complement strand
ATGACGACCTCCTCGTCGGAATCGGTGACGCGGCTCTCGTCCCAGCCGCGCACCTGCGGCGGCTCGTCGAAACTGTCCCAGCTGGCAAGGATGTCGCTCGCCGCCGCATCGCCGAAAACGAAGCATTCGAGTAGAGAATTGGACGCAAGCCGGTTGGCGCCGTGCAGCCCGCTTTCGCTGCATTCGCCGGCGGCATACAGGCCCGGAAGGTCGGTGCGGCCAGCGAGGTCGATGACGACGCCGCCGCAGGTGTAGTGCTGCGCGGGCACGACGGGAATCGGCTGTTTCGTCATGTCGATGCCGAGGCCCAGCAGCTTCTCGCTGATCGTCGGGAAATGCTCGCGGACGAACTCGGGGGCCATGTGGCTGATGTCGAGATGGACGTAGTCGAGACCGTCGCGCTTGATCTCCGCATCGTTGGCCCGTGCGACGATGTCGCGCGGCGCCAGCTCCATCCGCGTCGGATCATAGGATTCCATGTAACGCTTGCCCGTCTTCGGGTTGAACAGCCGCCCGCCCTCGCCGCGCACCGCCTCGGTGATCAGGAAGTTCTTGACCTCGAGATTGTAGAGGCAGGTCGGGTGGAACTGCATCATCTCCATGTTGGCGACGCGTGCACCTGCGCGCCAGGCCATGGCGATGCCGTCGCCGGTCGCCCCGCGCGGCGCGGTCGAGAACAGGTAGCAGCGCCCCGCCCCGCCCGTCGCCAGAACCGTCGCGCGCGCGGTATGGGTCTCGACCCGGCCGGTCCGCTGGTTCAGCGCATAGACGCCCCAGACACGTCCCGAGCCCGAATAGCGCATCTCGTGCTTGCCGGTGATGAGGTCGATACAGGCCCGATCGGGCAGCAGGGTGATGTTGGGACTGGCTTCGGCGGCCTCCAGAAGGGCCGACTGCACCGCCCAGCCGGTGGCGTCGTCGACATGGACGATGCGGCGGTGCGAATGCCCGCCTTCGCGAGTGAGGTGCAGCGAATTACCGTCGCTGTTGAACGGCACCCCGAGTTGGACCAGCCGCTCGATAGCGATCGGCGCGCGTTCGACGACGAATTCGACCGTCTCCTGCCGGTTGAGCCCGGCGCCTGCGACCCTGGTGTCGCGGATGTGATTCTCGAAGGTGTCGCCGGCATCGAGCACCGCGGCAATGCCGCCCTGCGCCCAGGCGGTGGAACCACCGGTCAGCGAGCCCTTGGCAAGGACGAGAACCCTGAGCCGCTGCGCCAGCGCCAGCGCGGCGGAAAGCCCCGCAGCGCCCGAGCCGACGACGATGACGTCATGGTGCGAAGATGCCTCTCCCATGGCGCTGTCTTGCCGGTCGCAAGCTCCGCGCGCAAGGTCGAAGCGGACAGGGCAGGTAAGGAAAAGTTTACCCTGCGAGACTACGACTGGCGGCGAAGCCAGTGCAATCTTTCGCACGCCGCAGGCAAAGACCCAGATGAGATTCAGCGACCAACGTGAATGGTTAATGCCGCCACTGGGCTTGACGATTATACTGACCGTCGTTTCGCTGCTGCTGGTGCCTCGCACCCAAGGCATGACTTACGCGCTCGGAATGGTCCCCACATGGCTGGTGGCATCCTTCATCATCGGCGTCATCACGGTGTTCGGACGCATGGTGAAGCAGAAGGTTTCCAGTCCGCTTGCCGAATTCCGCCGCTTCTGGAACGAAGAATACGTGCGGATAATCGGCACACTGGCGATCGTCATGCTCGCCGGAGCCAACAAGGTCGCGTTCATGTGGACCAAGGCGCTGCTCAACTATCTCGTCCCGTTCTGGGCGGACCCGATGCTGGCGCGGATCGATTCCTTGCTGTTCTTCGGCCATGACCCCTGGCGGCTCCTTTCCGCACTGCCGCTCGAAGGTATGGGCCTCTTCTACCACCCCGTCTGGTATATGATGCTGGTCACGATGGTCACCCTGACCGCCTGGGCACGGCCTTCGGTGCAGCGCTCAGCGTTGCTGCTGAGCTATTTCATGCTGTGGTCGCTGGCCGGGCCGCTGATTCACATTCTGCTGCCTGCGGGCGGTCCGATCTTCTACGAAAGCCTGGGCGCCGGAGCGCGCTTTGCCGATCTGGCACCGACCGTCGAGACTGCTGGCGTGAGAGACTATCTCTTTCATATCTATTCAAACAAGGAATTCGGAGCAGGTGCCGGCATCTCGGCAATGCCCTCGCTTCACGTCGCGACGGCGGCGTGGACGGTGATAGCCGCAGCCACGATCGCACGGCGCTTGCTGGTGCCGATCTCGATCGGTGCGGCGGTCATCGCGTTCCTCTCGGTCGCGCTGGGCTGGCATTACGCATTGGACGGGATCGTCGGCGCACTGGCCGCATTCATCGCCTATCGCGGCGCCCTGGCGTGGTATTTACGCCGGAGCCATCACGCCAGTTCCGCAAGGCCAGCCACGGCCGCCGCCTGATCGTCACGCGCCGCGTCAGGCCGGCTCCGCCTGCGTCGGGCTCGTCAAACTCACGAACACATCCTCCAGATCGGCTTCGCGGGTCGATACGTCGACGATCGCATAGCCCTGCTCCTGGACCAGCGCCATCACCTGGCCGGCGTTGACCTTGTCCATGTCATAGGTGATTTCGACCAGACGTTCGGGCAGCGCTTCGCATTTCAGGAATGCGGGATGATAGGGCAGTTCCGTGACGTCGCGGTCTAGCGTCAGCACGATGATCTTCTCGCGCGCCATATCCACCAGCTCGCGCGTGGTCTTGTTGGCGATCAGCTCGCCGTGATTGATGATCGCGATGCGGTCGCACAGTTCCTCGGCTTCCTCGAGGTAATGCGTGGTGAGGACCACGGTCACGCCCTGCGCGTTCATCTCACGCACCAGATCCCACAGCTGGCGGCGCAGCTCGACATCGACGCCCGCCGTCGGCTCGTCGAGCACCAGCACCGGGGGCCCATGGACCAGCGCCTTGGCGATCAGCAGCCGCCGCTTCATGCCGCCGGACAGCGTGCGCGCATAGGCATGAGCCTTGTCGTCGAGATGGACCGCGCGCAATATGTCCATGCTCCGGCGCAACGGCTTGGCGACGCCATAGAGCCCGGCGGTGATTTCCAGCACCTCGAAGGGGGTGAAGAAGGCGTCGAACACGATTTCCTGCGGGACGATGCCGATCGAACGCTTGGCGTTGCGCATGTCGTGGTCGATATCGAAGCCCCAGACTTCTGCCGTTCCCGATGTCTTGAGCACCATGCCGGCGAGGATGTTGATCAGCGTCGACTTGCCCGCGCCGTTGGGGCCCAAGAGGCCGAAGATGCCGCCTTCGGGCACATCAAAGCTGACGTCGTTCAAGGCGAGCTTGCCGGGCCCCTTGCCTTCGCTCGCATAGCGCTTGACGAGGTTGCGGATGGAGATGGCGGGCGCTTCGCTCATGGCGCGTGCTATTGCGGCAGGACGGCGCCGGGGTAAAGGGCATAAGTTGGCGCAGTTCCGGCTGGAAAAGCCGATATGCCATTGCTAAGGGCGGGCTCATGCAGGAACCGCCCGAAGTGACCCTTACCGACAGCGCCCGCGTCAAATGCGACGGGGCATCCGACATCCGTGGCGGCGCCGCGCTCGGCCACCCGCGCGTGTGGCTGGAAATCGACGAGCACGGCTATGTCGATTGCGGCTATTGCGACCGCCGCTTTGTGTTGAAAGGCGGCCCGGCGGATACGGCGAGCTGATCGCGGCTTTCGCCTTTCCGGCTTTCTCCCTATATCCGCTGTCATGACAGACAGCACCGATCCCCGCTCGCTCCTTTACCGTTCCGGCCAGCTCTCGCCCGACGAGGCACAGGAACTGGCCCGCCAGACGCTCGGCCAGTGCGACGACGGCGAGCTGTTCCTGCAATTCGTCGCGACCGAAAGCTTCGGCTTCGACGACGGCAGGCTGAAGACGGCGGACTATTCGCGCGATGCCGGTTTCGGGCTGCGCGGCGTTTCGGGCGAGACCACAGGCTTCGCCCATGCCAACGAGATTTCCGCCGCCGCCATCCGCCGGGCGGGCGAGACGCTGCAGCTGCTCGACCCGGCCGAGGCGAGGCCGGCTGCGGCGCCCCGCCTCAACAACCGCCACCTCTATACCGACGCCTCGCCGCTCGACGGGATCGAGTTTGCCGAAAAGGTGAAACTGCTCGAGACCATCGACGCCGCCGCGCGCGCCCGCGATCCGCGCGTCAGCCAGGTCTCGGCGAGCCTGTCAGGCAGCTGGTCGGTGGTCGAGATCGTTCGCGTCGACGGTTTCGTCGCCACCGACATCCGCCCGCTGGTGCGCCTCAACGTCAGCATCGTCGCCGAGGAGGGCGACAGGCGCGAGACCGGCAGCTTTGGCATGGGCGGGCGCTGGCTCTATGACCGGCTGTTTGAGCCCGAGAGCTGGAACCGGGCGATCGACGAGGCGCTCTCCCAGGCGCTCGTCAATCTCGAAAGCGTCGCCGCGCCGGCGGGCGAAATGACGGTACTGCTCGGCTCCGGCTGGCCCGGCGTCATGCCCGTGTAGAAGAACCAGCGGAACGCGTCCGCCC
>CAYPFE010000299.1:0-4528 GCA_964409895.1 uncultured Novosphingobium sp. | reverse complement strand
AGGCGATGCAAGTGCTCCGCGCTAGGCTCTACGAGAGCATGCGGGAGGAGGCTCAGGGAGAGGAAGCCGCGGCGCGCAAGGCGATGGTCGGCTCCGGCGACCGGTCCGAGCGCATCCGCACCTACAATTTTCCGCAGGGCCGCGTCACCGATCACCGTATCAACCTGACGCTGCATAAGCTGCCCGAAGTGCTTGCCGGGCCCGGCCTGGGTGAGCTGGTCGACGCGCTCATTTCCGAGGACGAGGCCAAGCGGCTGGCGGCCCTGGGGGAATGAGGGGGGGACTCGGGACTGTCGCGCTGGCGCTGCGCGACGCAGCCGCAAGGCTTGCAGCAACCAGCGAAACCCCCCGCCTCGATGCCGAGGTGCTGATGGCCTACGCGCTGACAGCTACGCGTTCCGAGTTGTTGGTGCGGCACATGGACGAAGCCATTCCCGGAGATTTCGCCGCGCTGCTCGATCGGCGGCTGGCACATGAGCCGATCGCCTACATCACCGGCATGCAGGAATTCTATGGCCTGGAATTCCAGGTGACGCGCGATGTCCTGATCCCGCGCAGCGACAGCGAAGTTCTTGTCGAAGCAGCCCTTGCCGCCCGCCCCGATGCGCGCCGTGTTCTCGATTGCGGCACCGGTTCGGGCGCGCTGCTGCTCGCGGTGCTTTCGCATCTTCCCGCGGCCCGGGGTATCGGAATGGACCGATCACAGGCGGCGTTGGAGATCGCATCCGCCAATGCCGCTGCACTTGGTATCGCAGGCGCCACTTTCGTTGAATCTGACTGGTCGGCGCCGGACTGGACTGCCGATCTGGGCACTTTCGATCTCATCCTCGCCAACCCGCCCTATGTCGAGGAGAGCGCCGATCTCGCCGCTTCGGTAAGGGATCACGAGCCGGCTGGCGCGCTGTTCGCCGGTCCGGAGGGCCTTGATGCCTATCGCGTACTGGTGCCGCAACTGCCCGGCCTGCTGGCTCCAGGCGGGATCGCATTGTGCGAAATCGGTGCCACGCAAGCCGATGCCGTCACTGAGATCGCAACCCGGGCCGGATTTTCCGCCAAACTGCACCGCGACCCGGAAGAAAGGCCGCGCGTTTTACAATTGCGGATAAGGTAAGAAATTACTTGGCATTGCCTGTTACAGACTTTAAGTGAGCCATCGAAGCCAGCCGATGGATGAATTTCCCATACGGTGGCTTTGGCTCCAGTATTTGCAATCGGGCGTGGCGAGATTACCGCGTGCCAACCGCAGATGCCGGAACCACGGTGTTCGTTGGGGCCTGTGGTCAAGCGACATGCGACATGTCTTGCCTCATGGAGAGGGCGGGCAGTCATAGCTTTTTAGGGAAACTATCCTTGAACAACAATCGCGGAAACAACCGCCGCCGGGGGCGCGGGAACAATCGCCAGCAAGGCGGCCAGCCGCTCAACCGGATCGATAGCCGGGCACGCGGAAATGCGCCGCAACTTCTTGAGAAATACAAGAAAATGGCTCACGATGCGCATCTCAATGGTGATCGCGTGCAGGAGGAATACTACCTGCAATTCGCCGATCACTATTTCCGCGTTCTTGCCGACCAGAAACAGCGCCAGGACGAGGCACGCCAGCAGCGCCGGAACGACCGTTCACAGGACCAGGACGACGCGGACAACGAAGATAACGATGAGAATTCGCGCTACGCTTCCAGGCATTCGGGCGGCGAGCGCAACCGCCGTGACAACTCCGAGGACGAGGATGCACGGCAAGGCAGCGCGGATTCGGATGATTCCGACGACTCCGATTCCGACAATCCCTTTATCCGCGACAACCGCCGCACCAGGCAGAGCAAACCCCGCCACAGGCCGCGCCCGGACGATGACAACAGTGATGATAATGATGAGCAGGGCACGGATTCCAGACCCGGCCTCGATCCGTCGGCACTTCCGCCCGCGATATCGGCAGGCGGTGAAACGGATGCGGAGGAAGCCGAAACCAAGCCGCGCCGCCGCACCCGCCGTGCTGCTCCGCCTGCCGAAGATGGCGGCGATTCCGTAGAAGCGGTGAACTGACTGCAGCGACGCTTGCATCCGAGCACGGCTCGCTTCAAAAGCGGCGCGCATGTCCGGCATTCGCTTAGTTCTTTCCGCCATCGCAGGCTCGCCGCGCTGGGCGGCACTGACGTCCGGTGCGCTGGCGGCATGCGGCTTCCAGCCGCTCGCGCTTTGGCCGGTGACGATCATTGCTGTCGCTTGCTGGATCGAGTTGGTATCGCGGGCGGGCACGTGGCGCAGGGCGTTGCTGCTGGGCTGGCTATTTGGCGTCGGCCATTTCACGATCGGCAACTACTGGATCGCCACCTCGTTCACCCACCAGGCGAACATGCCCCACTGGCTGGGATCGATCGCGGTGGTGCTGCTTTCGCTCTACCTCGCAGTCTTCCCGGCGCTGGCAGCGCTTTCCGCCTGGATGCTGAGCCGGCGGGTCGGCGGATCATCCGGGCCCACTTCGCTGCACGCCGTGCCGGGCTTCGGCCTCGCCATCGCTGCGACATGGATCGTGACCGAATGGATGCGCGGCTGGGTCTTCACCGGCTTCGCCTGGAACCCGCTCGGCATAGCCCTGCTCGGGCCGTATGAAACGCAGGGACTTGCGCTTTCGGCGAAATGGATCGGGACATACGGGCTTTCCGGATTGCTGGTGTTGGTTGCGGCTGCGCTGCGCCAGACCGTGAGAGTAGCATGGATCGCGACTCCCCGGCAGCGCGCGGCATTGGCTGGCGGGTCGATAGCTGCCGTCGTCCTTCTGACCGCGCTAATGACCTCACCGGCCAGTTACCTGCCGAGGACCGAAGGCGCGCAACCGTTTACGCTCGTCCAGCCGGACCTGCGGCAGGAAGTCCTTGAAGACCATGACCTGTACGACGCGAATTTCGACAAGCTGGCGCAACTTACGACGCCACTCCGTCCCAACGACAGGCGTGTGGTGTTCTGGCCGGAATCGGGGCTTCCCGACTATCTGCGCGACGGATACCCCGCCGAACTCTATCGCTACGGGACCTATGGCGCAGACCCGGCGGTTTCCCGCGAAAGGATCGCACGGGTTATCGGTCCTTACAGCCTGCTGCTGACCGGCGCGGTCGATGCCGTGGTCGAGGAAGCGGAGTGGGTTGCTGTCAGGAATTCGGTCACCGCGATCGACTGGCGCGGCAATATTCTCGCGGGCTATTCCAAAGCCCATCTCGTGCCGTACGGAGAATATTTGCCGATGCGCAGCCTGCTCGAGCCGATCGGGCTGTCACGCCTGGTCCCGGGTGCGCTCGATTTCCTGCCCGGCCCGGGCCCCAGGACTTATGATTTTGGCGACTGGGGCGAGGCCGGCATCCAGATCTGCTACGAAATCGTGTTTTCGGGAGAAGTCGTCGATCCGGCAAACCGGCCCGACTATATCTTCAATCCCTCGAATGACGGCTGGTTCGGCAGCTGGGGACCTCCCCAGCACCTCGCGCAGGCAAGGCTGCGCGCTCTGGAGGAAGGCCTGCCGGTGATGCGCGCGACCACCACCGGCATCAGCGCGGTGATCGACGCCGACGGCATTGTCCGCCAGTTCGTGCCTCGTCACCAGCCCGGCAGGCTCGACGGCATGATCCCTCCGGCGGCTGAACCCACCCTGTTCGCGCGCCATGGAAACGTGCTCGGCCTGTTGCTGGCGGGGCTGATGCTGGCGGTTTCGCTGGTTGCCATGCGCCGCCCGAAGCGATAGAGCGCACGTACAGACATAAAGTTTTCTTTATATGACCTCCCCAACTTAATGGTGACGCATGCGTAGCGAATATCTCTTCACCTCCGAGAGCGTGTCCGAAGGGCACCCCGACAAGGTCTCCGACCAAATCTCGGATGCCGTAGTCGACCTGTTCCTTTCGAAAGACCCGCAAGCCCGCGTTGCCTGCGAGACAATGACCACTACCCAGCTGGTCGTGCTCGCCGGCGAAGTGCGCGGCCAGGGCATGATCGACACGGAAGGCAACTGGGCGCCCGGCGCGCTGGAAGAAATCCAGAAAGTCGTGCGCGATTGCGTCAAGGACATCGGTTATGAGCAGGCCGGGTTCCACTGGCAGAACCTGAAGTTCTACAACAACCTCCACCCGCAAAGCTCCGACATTGCCCAGGGCGTCGACGCTGCCGGCAACAAGGACGAGGGCGCGGGCGACCAGGGGATCATGTTCGGCTTCGCCTGCGACGAGACGCCGGACCTGATGCCGGCGACGCTCGATTACAGCCACAAGATCCTCGAGCGCATGGCCGCCGATCGCCACTCGGGCAAGGCGCCGTTCCTGGAGCCCGATTCCAAGAGCCAGGTGACGCTGCGCTATCGCGGCGGGAAGCCGGTCTCCGCCACCGCGATCGTCGTTTCGACCCAGCATGCACCGGGCTATCACGAGGGCGAGTAGGAAGCCGAGCTCAAGGCCTATGTAAAAGGAGTCGTCGCCGATATCCTGCCCGCGGGGCTGCTGTCTGACGAAACCGCCTGGCACATCAATCCCACCGGGAAGTTCGA
>CAYPFE010000298.1:0-4548 GCA_964409895.1 uncultured Novosphingobium sp. | reverse complement strand
CCGACGACGTTATCGTGCGCGGCGGCGAGAACATGTCGCCGGGCGAAATCGAGGATGTCGTGCTGACTCACGATTGCATCGGCGATGCCTGCGCAGTGGCTATCCCCTCGGTCGAATGGGGCGAGGCCGTCGGCATGGCGCTTGTCGTGCGCGAAGGCCATGACGCGCCCGGCGAAGGCGAGATCAAGGAACTGGTCCGAGCCCGCCTGCGATCCTCGCGCGTGCCAGAGAAGATCATCTTCGTCGACGAGCTGCCTTACAACGAAATGGGCAAGCTCCTGCGCCGCAAGGTCAAGGAAATCCTTGCCGATTGAGGCAAAAGCCGCCGAACGCGGGCCGCCGATCCCGCTCTGGCGCTGGGCCGGCCGGCAGCTGCGCGAGTTGGCCACGATCACAGGTTCGCCTAAAATCGCCGCGGTCGATGGCATGGCCATCCTCGGCGAACGCGGCTCGCTGCGGGACTTCGAGATCAGGGGCCGGCAATCGACCGGCGTCGGTGGCAGCCGGCTCAACCCCACGCGCGACGGCAGCTGGTTCGCACTGACGATGGCCCGCCCGGGAGACCGCGGCTATCTGCCCGCCCTGTTCGGCAAGGAAGGCATGGAAGATGCTGGTGACGAGGCCATCGCGGCTGAAGTGCTGCTCCACGACAGCAAAGAACTGCTGGCGAAAGGCCGCGCCCTGGGCCTGGCGGTAGCCTGCAGCGACGAGATTCCCCCCGGCCCTGCGGTCGAGGTCCTGACGCGCGGGAAGTATCGCCAGCGCTCCATGGGGCATCGCCCGCTGGTCGTCGATCTGTCGGCGATCTGGGCGGGGCCGCTCGCCGGACATCTGCTGTGGCTGGCCGGCGCGGACGTGATCAAGATCGAAAACGCCGGACGCCCCGACCTGTTTCGCGGCAGCGATCCGCGGACATTCGCCGCCATCAACCAGGGCAAGGACTCGGCCGATCTCGAACTGACCGACCCGATCCAGCGCGATCACCTGATCGAAATGATCCGCAAGGCGGATATCGTCATCGAAGCGTCGCGCCCGCGCGCGTTGCGCCATCTTGGCATCGATGCAGACGCATTGGTGCGAGAGGTACCGGGCCTGGTCTGGCTCACCGTGACCGGTCACGGCGCGACCGGTGAGGCCGCAAACTGGATCGGTGTGGGCAACGATTGCGCGGTTGCGGGAGGCGTCAGCCGGGCCTTGGCCGAGGCGGCGGGCGAGATTGGCTACGTCGGCGATGCCCTGGCAGATCCGCTGACCGGGATCACGGTAGCGCTGGAGGGCTGGCGCGCCTACCAGACCGGCGAAGCGACGCGCATCGGCTTTGCCATGAGCGCGATAGTTGCCCGCGCACTGGCGGAAGAGAAAGAGCATGATGCCGTCGCGCTCCAGGCCGAATTGCGCGCATGGGGGGCGGCAGTCGGCAAATTGTTCCCCAAGCTGCCGCCGCGCGAGGTGACAGGCCCGGTGCGCGATCTGGGCGCGGATACGGAAAAATGGTTCGGACCGGCCAAAGCCTCCTGATCCGCAATGCGGACATTTTCGGTTTCGGACCGGGAGACCTACGCGTCGCGAATGGCCGTATCGTGCAACTGGGCCACGGACTCCCGGCAGACGATTGCAGCTGTGCGATCGACGCGAAAGGAGGCACGCTGCTGCCGGGCCTGCACGACCATCATATCCACCTTGCAGGCCTTGCCGCGCGGCGTGGATCGGTCTGGTGCGGGCCACCGAAGATAACCAGTCGCGAAGAGCTGGCAGACGCGCTGCAACGCTCGGGCAGCGGCTGGATACGCGGCATCGGCTATCACGAAAGCGTCTGCGGAGGCTTGCCGACAGCGAAAGAGCTGGACGCCCTGGTTCCGGACCGGCCGCTGAGGCTGCAGCACCGCTCAGGCAGGATGTGGCTGCTGAATACGCCTGCGCTGGACGTCTTGCTTGCCAATGCTGGTCCTCCGCCGGGGCTGGAGCGTGACGGTTCGCGATTCACCGGCAGGCTGTTCGACGAGGACGCCTGGCTGCGCGAGGCGCTCGGCAGCCTGCCTCCGGACTTCGCCGAAATCTCCCGCGAACTCGCAAGCCACGGCGTGACTGGGGTTACCGACATGAGCGTCGGCAACGACCCGGCGATGGCGGCGCATTTCGCCGCGCAAATGGAAACGGAAGCGCTTGCCCAGCGCCTTTTGATCGCCGGCAGCCTGGCCCTTGCCGACGCGCATCCAAAACCGTGGGACCTCGGCCCGGCCAAACTGCATCTCCACGAGGCAGCGCTGCCGGACTTTGACGAGGCAGCAGCTTTCATCCGCGCCGGGCATGATCAGGGCCGCCGCGCGGCAATCCACTGCGTGACCGAGGTCGAACTGGTGTTCGCACTGGCAGCGCTGGAAGCTGCCGGCACCAGGCACGGAGACCGCATCGAACATGCCTCGGTCGCTTCGCCGGAGCTGGTTGCACGCATCGCCGAGCTTGGACTCTGGGTCTGCGCCCAGCCCCACTTCGTGACGGCGCGCGGCGACCAGTATCTTGACGATGTCGAACCGCGCCACCATGGCGACCTTTACCGGTTGCGCATGCTGCAGCGCGCCGGCATCCCGCTTGCCGGTGGCAGCGATGCGCCTTTCGGCAGTTCCAACCCATGGGATGCAATCGCAGCCGCTATGTCGCGGCGCACACAGTCCGGTCAGACGATCGGAGAGGAAGAGGCGCTGGATGCGGAGGCCGCGCTGGACCTCTACCTTGCAAAACCGGATGACTTCACCCGGCAGCGGCAGATCGCCGTCGGAGAGCCGGCGGACCTGTGTCTGCTGTCACATCCCTGGAGCGAGTTGCGGAGCCATCCGGGATCGGTGCAAGTCGCTGCCACGCTTGTCTCAGGCCGGATCGTCCACCAGCTCGTCGACTAGCCTCCAAGCCAGCGCCTGCCGCGCATTCAGCCGCTTGCCCGAAAGGATCATCAGCGCGGTGCGCTGCCTGCCGATCCGCCGCGTCAGCGAAACGCAGCCACCGGCACCCGGCAGGATGCCCATCGCCAGTTCGGGAAGCTGGAACCATGCATTGGCAGACGCGGTGATGCGCCGCGAAAATGACGCAAGCTCAAGCCCCGCACCGACACAGGCGCCCTGGACATGCGCTTCCAGCTTGGCGGCGCAGCGCACCGCCTGCCGGGCCGGCAGCGTTTGCATGCGGATCGCGTGAGCCATCGCCGGATTGGTGATGGTACCGAATTCCGCCAGCTCTGCACCGAGGCTGAAAGCCTTGCCACTGCCGCGCAGCACGGCGCGTTCGATCGCCGGGTCAATCGCTGCCAGCTCCAGTGCCTCGTAGAGCCCGTCACGCATGGCGCGGTCTATCGCGTTTCCGGCCTCGACACGCTCGAGCACTATCGTCAGGCACGGACCGTCGCGCTCGAGCAGGACCCTCCCCTCACCCGGAGGATCGCCAGTTTCTTCCCTGCCTTCGCGCCATAGCCGGTGAGCCTCGCTTCCCTGCAGCACGGCATAGGCCAGTGACTCCGCCGTCAGGCCGTCCTCAAGCGAGAGAGCCGGGAGAACGCGCAAGAGCTGCACCAAGACGGCGGCGGCAAGCGGCTGTGCGGTGACCTGGGTTATCAGGGCATCCGCGCCAATCGGGCTTTCCAGAACAGTATCGAGGTGTTGCGCCAGCGGATGGCTCGCATCACCGAGTCCGATTACCGGGATTGGTGGCAGGCAGATTTCAGGCAGGTAAGGATCATCGCTGGCCAGGCCGACGAACGCCAGTGGCATGTCAGGGATCTCGTGCCCCGAACACAGGTGGCCTGCGTCAATCGTGAAGTCCGCTAGCATCATCCCATGGCTTGTGCATCGAATCGCCACATTTTTCCATGCGTGATTCGCCGCCGTCGCCTTTGCAAAGTCCCAATCCGTGCCACACATTGACGCCAGATACTAATCAAGCTGAGGAAAAAACGAGATATTCTCAGTTATAGTTGACAGAGCGCGGGCAACTGCCCATCAGGCGGGCACGAAGACATCGGAAGAAGCGCATGACGAAGCAGCCCGCAGCGGCGAACAAGGCGAAAATCGCCCGCCGGGTAATCGAGGTTCTGGACTATTTCGACGACCTGCATCGCGAGGCGACAGTGATGGATATCGTGCGGCGCTATGACCGCCCCCAATCCAGTACGTCCGAGCTGCTGTCGAGCCTGGTCGAATTGGGCCTACTTACCAAGGACCATCACGCGCGCTCCTACAGCCTCACCCCGCGCGCCGCGCTGATCGGAGCGGTCGCACAGCCCGAAGCGATCCGGGACGGTCGGCTCGTCCGCATGCTGGACAGGCTGTCTGCCCAGACCAGTCTCGGCACCGGCCTTTTCGCGATCTCTGGTGTCAATGCGCAGCTGATTTCCTGGCGCTGCGGGGCACCGGGCAAGAGCGGGCCCTACAATGGTTCGCAGGAACCGCTGTCTCATTCGGCGGCGGGCTGGATGCTGCTCTCGACCGTGGAGCGTGGCCGCCGGGACGGAATCCTGCGCAGGCTCAATGCCGAGGCTTCCGACGCCACGAAATTCGTCCA
>CAYPFE010000297.1:0-4548 GCA_964409895.1 uncultured Novosphingobium sp. | reverse complement strand
TGGACCCGGCAGTCCGCCTGCTCGAAGCCGATTACAACGTTTGTGTCAGCGACGGCATCAGCGTCGCGCGAGACCTATACGACCTTGCCGGCCTGCCGTGGACGAAGGAGGGCGAGGCGGCGATGCGACAGTGGGATATCGACAATCCCCGTCATAAGCTCGGCTCCTACGGCTACCAGCTGGAAGACTACGGCTGGTCGGAGGAGACGATTTCCGAAGCCTTCGGCCCGGTCGCCGAGGAATGGCGCGGTAAATAAAGGATATTACAATGCTACTACGCGGCCACATGCAGAACGCCTATGTCACGCACGACCTCGACAAGGCGATGGAGATCGTCGGCGACCGATTTGGCGTCGAGGACGAGGATTTCTTCCGGATCGATCCGGTGCTGACGATCAAGACGCCCAAGGGCAACCAGCCGATGGCGAGCCGCATTGCCTCCTTCTGGGGAGGCGGGCTCAATATCGAGATCATCGAACCGGTCTCGGGCTATGTCGACGATTACCTGGCGATGCTGCCGGACGACAAGACCGATGCCGTCCCGCGCTTCCACCACATCTCGCTTCGCCGCGACGACGAGGCGGAAATGCGCCTCGACATCGCCGCGCTTGGCCTGCCCTTCGCCTTCGAAGGCCCGCTCACCAGCGAGGCGGACATTCCGCCGCTGATCTTCGTCTATCTCGATGGCCGGCAGACGCTCGGCCACTATGTCGAATTCACCTGGAAGAGCCCCGAGGCGTGGGAATTCGTCGGCTGGCCCGAGGGCCGGCCGGTTTGGTGAGCGATCAGAAAACCGGTTTTTCCGCAGGCCAGCCCTGCATCGCCCAGCCTTCTTCATTGGCCCAGATATATTCGATGCAATGGCCCATAGTCTCGCGCGCGTCGATGTAGATGAAGGTCATGAGGTCGCCGACTTCGCTTTCGAACATCACCGGGAAACCCATTTCCTCGATCTCGCGGCGCATCTCCGCCGGATCGTCGCGGCGCACGGCGACGTGGTGGAACACGGGGCGCCAGTCATTCTTGTCTTCACGCATCACTGGCATGTAGTGATCGAGATAGCCTCTCACCGGCTGGATGATCTCCAACTGGTGGCTTCCCTGCCATCCGAGCGCAACGCGCACGGAAGATTCGAGGTCGCCGTCGGGAGCATGCAGGATCATGTCGGGTTCGAAGATGATCCAGTCGGTCTTGCCGAAGCGCCGGTCGATCTCCGCGCAGCACTTGTCCATGTCGTGGGTGACATAGGCGTTCTGGAAATGGGCCCTGAAGAATGGGTTCATGACGTCCTCTCAATTTGCGGTTTTGTCGAGCCTAGCGCAAAGCGGCGGCGCGGGGGAAGAAAAGCTTTCGATTGCCCCTCCGGCCAAGGGAGATTGCCGCGCATGACCGATGACCGCCTCTACCGCCCCGCGACCCAGCGCAACAAGGAACCGATCCTGGAGGTACTGCGCTCAGTGCTGCCGGAACGCGGGTTGCTGCTCGAAGTGGCGAGCGGTTCGGGCGAGCATGCGGTGTTCTTCGCCGGTCATTTTCCCGGCCTTGAATGGCGGCCCACTGATCCGGACGAAGCTTCGCGAAATTCCATCGCTGCATGGACGGCCTCGGAAGGGGTGCAGAACGTTCGCGCGCCGCTCAATCTCGACGTGACCCGCGCGCAATGGCCGATCGATACCGCCGACACGATGCTGTGCGTCAACATGATCCATATCGCTCCGTGGGAAGCCACGAAGGGCCTGATGCGGGGAGCTGGGCGCGTGCTGGGCAGTGGCGCGCCGCTGATCCTTTACGGTCCTTACAAGCGCGGCGACAGGCCGCTTGAGCCGGGCAACGTCTCATTCGACGAGCGGCTTCGCGGTGAGGACCCCAGCTGGGGCTTGCGGGAGCTGGACGATGTCGCGGCCTTGGCGGACGTGAATGGTTTCGATCTTGAGCGGATGGTCGAAATGCCGGCGAACAACCTGACAGTGATCTTCAGGAAGCGCTGAAACCGCTACGGATCAGCCGTGGCATCAGTGCCAGCTGGCCCGCCGCGCGCACCACGAAGAACAGCGAGAAGGCCAGCCACAGCTCGTGGTTGTCGAGGGGCGAGGCGAACCACAGCATTGCGCAGTAGAACGCCATCGCCACCACCATTGTCACGAGCAGAGCCCGGGTCCATGCCGCGCCGACGAAAATGCCGTCGAGGACGAAAGAAGTGACGCCAAGCACCGGCAGAACCATGATCCAGACCGAATAGCTTGAGGCCGTTTGGGCTACCTGCGGGTCAGTGCTGAAGCTGGCTGCGAGTGCGCCGCCGATGCCAAGATAGACAAGCGCGATGACGATCCCCAGCGCATTGCCCCAGATCAGCGATACCTTGACGATCGACAGAAACTTGGTTCGGTCCTTGCTGCCCTTGGCTTCGCCGCAGAGTACCTGGCTCGAACTCTCGAAGCCGTCGAGGATCAGGGTCGAGAGCATGAACAGCTGGAACAGAATGCCGTTGGCAGCGAGGATCACCGGGCCCTGCTGGGCACCGCTGCGCGCCAGGATCATCATCGCGAGGGTCAGCAGCAGCGTGCGCAGGAATAGGTCGCGGTTCAGCGCGAACAGGTGCTTGAGTGCGCCGCCGTCCCAGGTCGCGGCGTGGCGCAGGCGTTCACGCAGCAGACTTGCCGCCGGTACGGTAACCACAAAGCCTGCCAGCATGGCGCATTTGATCGCCTCGGAGCTCAGGGTTGCGACGGCGACCCCGGCAACGCCCCAGCCGAGCCAGAGGACCAGCGCGAAATCGAGCGCGATGTGGATCGCATTGGCGAGCACTTCGACCACCAGAACGCTGCGCACCCGCCGCTGGCCGATCAGCCAGCCGCCCAGTACCGCGCTCGCCAGCCATGGCGCCGCGCCCCAGTAGCGGATGCGGACATAGGTTTCGGCCTCTTCGGCCACTCGGCCCCGGGCTTCCAGCATGTCCAGCCCGAAGCCGATCGCTAGCGGCCTGAGGGCCAGGAGCAGCACGAAGATGGCAAGTCCCGCGGCCAGCGCCCTCAGCAGCGTCGCTGCCTGTTCCTCCACGTCGCTGCGTCCGGCGGCCTGCGCGGTGAGCGCGACCGTTCCGGTGCGCAGGAAGTTGAAGGCGATCAAGAGCCCCATCATGAACTTCGCGCCCAGCTCCACTGCGCCCTGCGCCGGCGCGTCGCCGAGCCTTCCGATCACCCACATGTCGGCAAGTCCGAACAGCGCGGTCGCGACATTGGTCAGCATCGCCGGCAAGGCGATGGTCCAGACCAAGCGGGAAGGGCCGGGTTCGGGGCGGGGTTGGTCGGCGGTCACACCACCAGGGGCTCGCAGGTGTGCGGCGCCGCGTCAATCGGACTTGCGCGCGGCTTTGCGATTCCCGATAGTCGCCGATGACAAGGATGTGCCGAGAGGATGGAAATGAGATGGGCGAATGGGCTGAATGGTGTCGCCGTTGCGCTGGCGATGATGTGTGTCGGCATGGCTGAGGCTGCCCCGCTGGTCGCTCCGGGCGGATTGCTAGACCCGGCCTTTCCCGATGCCGATGTCTATATCGGCACGCCCGAATCGCCGTCGGTCCCGCCGGGCAAGGCCTGCGAGGTCGCAGCACGCTATGTCGAGCTTGTGAACGCGGGCAAATATGCCGATGTGGCGGCTCTTTATGCCGATGACGCCAGCTTCCTCGAACCGATGCGGCCCAACCTGCAGGGCCGTGAGGAGATCGACAATTTCTACATCAAGCGGATCGGTTCGATGGCGCCCGAGGTGATGGCGGTCGCCTGGTTCGGGAACGAGACCGAATGCGTCGTCGATCTCGCGCTCAAGACGAAGATCAACGAGGAGGACCGCTGGGTGCTGGTCTCTGTCGACCATTTCATCGTCGGGCCCGACGGCAAGATCAAGAGCATGACGGCATTCGCGCGGCCGACGCGAAGCACATGATCAGCCGATCGAGAAGACCGGGATGTTGTCATCGCCGTGGCGATTCCAGCCGAGCGTCAGCGTTGCGCCGATCTCGATGGCATCGAGCGGGGTGTCTACCAGCGCCGCGACGATCCGGACGCCTCCCGCCTCCGGAAACTCGACGAGGCAGGGCGCGACGATCCGGTTTGTGCCGTCTGGCGCGGGCTGGCGCACCACCGTGTAGCTGTAGAGCACCGCAGGGCCGGCAGGCGCCCAGTCCACGTCCTGCGAGCGGCATTCCGGGCAGAACGGGCCGGGCGGCCAGCGGTGGGTGCCGCAGGAGCCGCAATGCGGCAGCAGGAGCTCGCCGCGCGCGGTGCCTTCCCAGAAGGGCTCGGTCCACGGGTCCTTGGGGATCGAGAGATGCGAGATGTCGGGAGTGGTGGTGGTTTCGGTCATCGCATCACACTCCCAGGATTGCGCCGCTCATCGGGATCGGGGCAGGGCCGCCCGTCACCACCGCCAGCTTCGCATCAGCGACCTGGTTGACCGCGGTGCCGCGCAGCTGCTGCACCGCCTCGCGGATCTGGGTCATGCCGATGACGTAGCATTCGGAAAGCTGGCCGCCGTGCGGGTTGACGGGAA
>CAYPFE010000296.1:0-4554 GCA_964409895.1 uncultured Novosphingobium sp. | reverse complement strand
AGAGCGCGGGGTGGTGGTGATAGAAATGGTCCATGCGGTGAAGGTAGTCCGGGATCCAACCGGCCCCCGCCTCTACGCACACCAGCTTCAGCGCAGGATAGCGCTCGAACACCCCGCCCAGCACGAAATCGGTGATCGCGTCCTGGTTGGCGCGCAGCACTTCCATGCCGAAATTGACGTTCTTGGACTTGCCGACCTTGAGGAGATCGTTCGCCGCGCGCTTGTTGCGCCCGCTCGCCAGCGTGTGGAAGCTGATAGGCAGTTCCAGCTCGATCGAGGCTTCCCACAGCGGATAGAATGCCTCGTCGAACCATTCTGCCTCGATCGGCGGATCGCCCGGAAGCATGACGCCGACGAAGCCCTGCTGCTTGATGCGGCGGAAGTCGGCGATGCCGTCCTCGACGCTGCGCAGCGCCGTCTGCCCGACGCCGAACAGCCGCTCCGGCGCATCGGACACCATCTCCTGCAGCCAGAGATTGTAAGCGCGAAAGCAGGCGTCCTGGAACGCGGCGTCGGGATGGTTGCACAGCACCATGCCCATGGTCGGATAGAGAATCTCGGCGATCACCCCGTCGCGATCCTGGTCGGCGAGGCGCGCGGCGGCCTGCCAGCCGCCCGGCGGCGTATCGGCGAAGGTCATCGAGCCCATGTGGCGCGGCGGTGCGGGCTCAGGCCCGTCGGCATAGGGCGCGTGCGGATATGGCGCAGTCCCCTCGTCGAACCAGTATTCGAGATGGCCGTCATCCGCCGGCACCGCGCGCGGGATCTTGCCGCAGGCAGACACCGAGGGGATCGACACCGGCGCCGGCAGTCCGTCGACGACATAGAGGTCGCCTTTGACGTCATCGTGGACGACGCGCGGGACCTTGTCGCGGAAGGCCGGGTCGATATGCCGGGCGAACGCCTCGGGCGGCTCGATCACGTGGGAATCGGCGGAAATCGCCGGCGGCAACGTCACCGCAGCTTCTGCATCGCGCTCGAGTGTGTTGCTTGCCAAATCGCCTCTCCGTTTATCCAGCGCGAAGCCTTTGTAACCCGCGGCCCTTATCGCGTCAGCCGGCTTGTGCCGGCGCTTTTTCTTCCCTCAGCGCGAGATGATGCCAGAGCGCCGCCAGGCCGCGCGGTGGCCGCCGTCCACTGTGATGTCAATGCCGTTCAGGAAGCTTGCATCGTCGGACACCAGGAAATCGACGACCTTGGTGATTTCGAGGATATAGCCCTGCCGCGCCAGCGGGATTTCCTTCGCCTTGTCGTCGCGGGTCTTTCGGCCCTCGCTGCCGTCATGGGCAGGCAAAGTCTCGCCCTCCGCCCGCGCCATCGGCGAATCGATCATGCCTGGCGACAGCGACAGCGCGCGAACCTCGCGCGGCCCCCATTCCACCGCCAGCCGCTCGGCCAGCAGGTTGATGCCAAGCTTCGCGTAATTGTAGGTCCAGTCGAAATCAGGCGGCGATCCGTGATAGCCTTCCAGCGCATCCAGGAATCCGGGCGCCAGCGGATCGTCGAGCAGCTTGTCGAGCTGCGCATCGGCCCTGGGCAGGTAACTCGCCAGCGAGGAGATGAAAACGGCGGCCCCACCGCGCACCATATGCGGCGCCACGGCATCGCCGACATGGCGGGCGCCGAGCAGGTCGATCTCCATCATCCGCCGCCAGTCGCCGATCGACTTGCCGACGGCCGCGACATGGACCAGCGCCCGCGCGCCTGCGCCCTTCGCCAGGACATCGCCCAGCGCCTGAACTTGCGCTGCATCGGTAATGTCGCATTGCTGGCCGGCGGCCACGTAACCCTCGACCGTCAGCGCGTCGATCGTCTGCGCCAGCCGCTCACCGTCGATGTCGGCGATCAGCAGCGGGTGGCGCTTGCCGAGAGCGCGGGCGACCGAAGTCCCCATCCCTCCGCAGCCGATGACCAGGGCGACGGGAGCTTCGGCAAAATAGGCGGTCATAAAGTGTTTCCTGCTTCCAGAAGGTCAGTAAGTCGATGCGATGAACTGGGCGATGGCCTCGAACCAGGCCGAATGCCACGAGGGGAAGAAGGTCGCATAGGCGACCGTGAACCAGGCAAAGGCAAAGGGAAACGGCCAGCGCAGCACGCCCTTGCGCCAATCTACGAATATCGCGGCACCCAGCACGATCAGCACGAACAGATAGCTCGGGTGCATCGCGAAGATCAGACCCTCCGGTCCCGCCCAGATCAAGTTGAACATGCGGGCAATGGCCGGCAGCAGGCCGGCCAGCAGCGTAACCGAGATCAGCCGCGAATGGACGTGCCGGTCCTTCCTCAGCACGATCGCCGCGACATAGGCGATGATCATCAGCGGTACCGCCGTGATGTCCGAGAGGGCAAAAAGCTTGGCGAAGTCGTAGGGCACCGGAATGGCGCTCTTGCCCGCGAGCATGATTGCCAGCATTCGCCAGGCGCTCGCCAGCAGCAGGGTGAACAGCACCAGCGAACTCCAGCCGAGGATGCGGTGCAGCCGGTAATTACGCCTGCGGATCAGCGTCGCCTGTGCCAACACCAGCACCAGCCAGCCGGTCGCGGTCCAGCCGTGCAGCTGGTGGGCAAGATCGACGCTCGGCTGGATCGCGAAGAAGGTGCGCCAGAAACCGATCAGCGTCACTGCGATCGCCAGCCACGCCATCGTTGCTGCGCCACCGAAAGGCTCGGTATTCAGCCGTTTCGTCCGTGCCGGCGGCTCTTTCGCCGAAGTCGCCATGAATTGTCCCCTCCACAGGATTTGATTGAAGTGCCAGTCCTCCCCACCTTGCGCAAGCCCAAGTGCGGATCAGCCCAATTTCGCTTGCGTCGGAGGGAATGATGCCGCACCGGCGGCACATGACCCGCACCTTGGCTTTTCATGGCGCCGCCCGCACCGTCACCGGATCCTGCATGGAATTGCGAGCCGGCAGCAGCCGCATCCTGATAGACTGCGGCATGTTCCAGGGATCACGCACGCTGGAAACCCTGAACTTCCAGTCCCTCGGCTTCGACGCGAGCCGCATCGACACGGTGCTTCTCACCCATGCGCATATCGATCACAGCGGCTTGCTGCCGCGTCTCGTCGCCGAAGGATTCAACGGCGACATCTGGTGCACGGCGGAGACTTCCGACCTTCTGGAATTCATGCTTGCCGATTCGGGACGCATCCAGGAAGGAGAGGCCGAGAGACGCAATCGCCGCCGGGATCGCGCAGGCGAAGACCCGATCGAACCGATCTATACGGAAGCCCAGGCGATGGACGCCTGGCGCAGAACCGCACCTGTGCCGTACGAGCAATGGTTCGAACCTGCCCCGGGCTTTCGTGCCCGGCTGTGGAATGCGGGCCATATCCTTGGTTCTGCCTCGATTGAAGTCGAGGCGGCGGGAACCAGACTGTTCTTTTCAGGCGATCTCGGTCCAGACAACAAGGCGTTCCATCCCGATCCGGAAGGCCCATCCGGCTTCGATTTCGTCGTCTGCGAATCGACCTATGGCGACCGTAGCCGGCTCAAGATGACAATCGAGCAACGCCGCAACCTGCTCGAAGCCGAGATACGCGAAGCCCGCGCGAAGGGCGGCAATCTGATCATCCCTGCCTTTGCGCTCGAACGCACTCAGGAATTGCTGCTCGACCTAGCCATGCTGTCGCGGGAAGGCCGCGCGGGTGGAGCGGTGATCTATGCCGATTCTCCGCTTGCAAACCGCGCAACCGGCGTTTTCGAGAAGTATTTCGACCAGCTCGAAGACACCCACGGCATCTGCGTCTTCGACGACCCTGCGATCCACTACGTCAACGACACCCAAGAATCGATCCGGCTCAATTCGGTTTCCGGCGCGATCATCATCGCTTCTTCGGGCATGTGCGAAGGCGGACGCATCCGTCACCACCTGATACACAACCTCCACCGCCGGGATTCGACTGTTCTCTTCACGGGCTTCCAGGCAGAAGGCACGCTTGGCCGGGTCATCCTCGACGGCGCCAGCCAAGTCCGCATTTCCGGCCGCGATGTCAGGGTCAAGGCGCGCATACGGCGGATCGACAGCTATTCCGCCCATGCCGACCAGTCGGAACTGCTGGACTGGATCGAAGCGCGCAAGCCGGTTTCGGGTTCGCTGTTCCTCGACCATGGCGAGAATGGTGCATTGGCGGAGCTGAAACGGCTGGCAGAAGAACGAAAGCTTGCCGCGTCGATCATCGTGCCCGAAATCGGCGAGGTATACGAGCTCAAGGCGGGAGAACCGGCGCATCGGAAAAAGACCGGCCGCACCGATGTGCTCGGCCGCGACTGGCAGAACGAATATGCCGAACTGGCAGGCGAGCTCAAAGGCAGGCTTGCCGCAATCCGCGATGCCGAGGCCCGCAAGGAAGCGATCGGACGGATGCGAGACGTGCTTGACAGCTACGCCGCGCACAGGGCCGGGAAGTCATAAGAGCAAGGGCCGAGGTCCTATTCCGCCGGAACCGGTTCACCGGCGTCGGCCCTGACCTCGAACGGGGCCAGGACATCAACTGCCGCCTCTCCGCCTTTCAACACGGCAAGAATGCGCGAACGATCCTGCAGCACCGTAATA
>CAYPFE010000295.1:0-4561 GCA_964409895.1 uncultured Novosphingobium sp. | reverse complement strand
AGCACCGACGCTGCCTGCCGCAGATCGCGCCGCGATCCGCCTGCCTTCCGCAGCGCTTTCAATCGCGACGCGTCTTTCTCGCGCCGCGTCGTTGGCTGCACGCAGTTTGTCGAGGATTTCGATCGCGCCGATCTCGTCGCCGTCATTGAACATGGCGAGCGCTTCAGCACCTTCGGGCGTAGCGGCGATATCTTTGACCTGGTCCCGGAACACCGCGATCTCCTGGGCGAAGGCACGGTCCTTCTCGGCGAGCTGGGCGACGAAGTCACGTTCGGCAGCGGCGAGGTTTGCTTCGGCCTCGCGCTGAGCCGCCGTCGCCGCAGCAGCGCCGGCGCGCTGCCGTTTCAGCTGCGCGCGCAACGCGACGATCCTTTCGCGTTCCGCGCGCAGCTTGGCATCGGCGGTTTTCTGGTAGGCCGCCAGTGTCGCGGATGCAGCGAACATCGCGGCGGCAACTTCGGCTTCGGCATTGACGGCGGCCTGGGCGGGTTGGCTGAACAGCAACGCCAAGGTGGCGAGCAGGCTGGTCAGCAGGCGGCTTGTTGCATGCAGGATCAAGCCCTCCTGGTAAATCCCTCTGCGAAGGATGGATCCTATCGCGACGCTTTCAGTCAATGAGTCATCCCGGCCCGCTCTCAGAACACCGGCGAAAAATATTTCGCGGCAAGGCGCCGGCCAGTCACCTTTGCAGGTGTGACGACGATCCAGATGTTGTGCACGCCCTCGGCCCAGGGATGCGGGACGGCGCCGTGGGTGCGGTGCGACAGCTCGTGGACCTGCTCGAGGCCGTACTCCTCGGCACTGCCGCGGATGAGCACGCTCCAGCCCTTGCCGGACTCGCCTTCGGCATGGTCGATTTCGAAGGCGACAGGGCCGTCCAGCACTTCGCGCAGGTGCGAGCCGACATCGGTGCGGAACAGGATCTGGTGACCCGCCACGCCGAAATTGACGGGAAGTGCAGCCAGTCCCTCGGCGTCCTGGAAGACGAAGCGCCCGATCGCTTCCTGCTTGATGAGATCGAAGCATTCCGCCTCGGACAGAGTTTCGATGGCACGCTGGGTCATTTCCGGAGTCTCTATTGCTGTCTCTACCTGTTGCCAGTCTGATAGGGCAGGGCCGAGACCGGACGCAAGGAAAAGGGGCGGCCGGATCGCTCCGGTCGCCCCTGATCGCGCGATTCTATCGGGCCTTTCCAATGAAGCCCGCGCGGCGCCTGAGCGTCGCCGGGGCGGGATGCGAAGCATCTTCCGCCCCGGGAAAACTCAAGCGCTGTAGTACATGTCGAACTCGACCGGCGACGGCGTGGTTTCCCAGCGCATCACCTCATCCCATTTGAGCTCGGCATAGGCTTCGATCTGGTCGGCGGTGAAAACGCCGCCCTGCAGCAGGAAGTCGTGGTCGGCTTCCAGCGATTCGAGAGCCTCGCGTAGCGAACCGCAGACGGTCGGGACCGCTTCGAGCTCGGCCGGCGGCAGGTCGTAGAGGTTCTTGTCCATCGCTTCGCCCGGATGGATCTTGTTCTGGATCCCGTCGAGGCCGGCCATCAGCAGTGCGGAATAGCACAGATAGGGATTGGCCATGGCATCGGGGAAGCGGAATTCGACGCGCTTGGCCTTGTCGCCCGAGCCGTAGGGAATACGGCACGACGCCGAACGGTTGCGCGCCGAATAGGCCAGCAGCACCGGCGCTTCGTAACCCGGAACCAGCCGCTTGTAGCTGTTGGTGGTCGGGTTGGTGAAGGCGTTCAGAGCCTTGGCGTGCTTGATGACGCCGCCGATGTAATAGAGGCAGTTGTCGGAAAGGCCGGCATAACCATTGCCCGCGAAGGTCGGCGTGCCGTCCTTCCAGATCGACATATGCGTGTGCATGCCCGAACCGTTGTCCTTCATGATCGGCTTGGGCATGAAGGTCGCGGTCTTGCCATAGGCATGGGCGACCATCTGCACGACATATTTGTAAATCTGCATGCGGTCGGCGGTCTGCACGAGCGTGCCATAGGTCAGGCCCAGTTCGTGCTGTGCAGCGGCGACTTCATGGTGGTGCTTGTCGCAAGGCAAGCCCATTTCGAGCATGGTCGAGACCATCTCGGCCCGGATGTCCATGGAGCTGTCGACGGGTGGAACCGGGAAATAGCCGCCCTTGGCGCGCGGACGGTGGGCAAGGTTACCGCCTTCCAGCTCGCTCTCGGAGTTGGTCGGCAGTTCGATATCGTCGATCTTGAAGCCGTTACCGTTGTATCCGTCGTAAAAGCGGACATCGTCGAACATGAAGAATTCGGCTTCGGGGCCGACGAACACTGTGTCGCCGATACCGGTCGTCTTCAGATAGGCTTCGGCGCGCTTGGCTGTCGAACGCGGGTCACGGCCATAGAGGTCGCCGGTCGAAGGCTCGACGATGTCGCAGTTGATGATCATCATCGGCGTCGCGCTGAACGGGTCGATATAGACCGAGTCCAGGTCGGGCTTGAGGATCATGTCGGATTCGTTGATCGCCTTCCAGCCTTCGATCGACGAACCGTCGAACATCAGGCCGTCTTCGAGCTCGTCCTCGCCCATGACGCCGGCGCACATGCTGAGATGCTGCCACTTGCCCTTGGGGTCGGTGAAGCGCAGGTCGACCCATTCGATTTCTTCGTCCTTGATCTGCTTGAGGACGTCCTTTGTGCTCGCCATTGCCGTTATTCTCCAGATTGACCTTCCCGATGCGGGAAGGGACTAGGGGTGGATTGAGTTTTCAGGAACGGAACCGGCCCCCTGTGCCCGTCCAATTCCGTTTCCCGGCGGTCCGCCGGGCCGATGATATCCGAGGTATCGCTCAGAGTGCCGATTCGTCGCGCTCCCCGGTCCTGATGCGCACCGCGCTTTCGATGGGCACGACGAAGATCTTGCCGTCCCCGATCCTGCCGGTCGCCGCTGCATTGGCGATCGCCTCGACAACGCGGTCGGCAAGATCGTCCGGTACGGCCACTTCAAGCTTCACCTTGGGCAGGAAGTCGACGACATATTCCGCGCCACGGTACAGTTCGGTATGGCCTTTCTGCCGTCCGAAGCCCTTGGCTTCGGTAACGGTGATGCCTGATACGCCAACCTCGTGAAGCGCTTCCTTCACTTCGTCGAGCTTGAACGGCTTGATGATCGCTTCGATTTTCTTCACGCCCTGGGAACCCCCTGCACAATTAACCGGCGCCACAGTTGCGGCCCGGGTGGGTTATGCCTACTTGCCCGATCCTATCCAAGAATCATGCCAGAGGCCGACGCGCCTACCTAGGGCAAGGCGCGGTGCGCGGAAAGTGCGGAATCGCTTGCCCCGTTAGGAATTTCTTTTCGAGCAGCCGCGCACGCGATACCAGGTTTACGCAAGTTCTGGTCAATTCTTGGGCAACCCCTGCCCAAGAATTAGGCAAACGCCCTCAAACGCGCAGCCCCGCTGTTTCGGGTAGGCCCGCCATGAGGTTGAGATTCTGCACCGCCGCGCCGCTCGCCCCCTTGCCAAGGTTGTCGAAGCACGCAACGAGCCTGGCCTGCACTCCATCCTTCGATGCGAAGACGTAAAGGTCGAGCCGGTCGGTTGGCTCCATCGATCCTCGCAGCAGCAGCTCGTCGGGCTGGTCGTCGTGGACGGTCACCATTTCGCAGCCGAGAAAGGCCTCGGCAAGGCAGGCGCGCAGCACCTCGGGGCTTGCCGCACCCGACATCGCACTCAGCGCAAGCGGCACTTCGACAAGCATGCCACGGTGTGCGGGGATCACCGCCGGGCAGAACACCGGGGGATGCTCAAGTTCCACGTGCCGCTGCATTTCCGGCACATGCTTGTGGCCGAGTGCGAGACCGTAGGAGCGGAACGCGATGTCCGTATCGTCCTCGAAGCGCGCAATCAGCGACTTGCCGCCACCCGAATAGCCCGACACCGCATGACACACATAAGGCCAGTCAGCGGGCAGCATGCCGGCCCGCACCAGAGGCGCGAGCAGCGCGATGAAGCCCGTCGGGTAACAGCCCGGATTGCTTACGAGGCGCGCCGAGGCGATTTCTCGCCTGCCCGTTACTTCGGGAAACCCATAGGTCCAGCCGATTGCCGTGCGATGTGCCGAAGACGCGTCGATCACTCGCACCGACTTGTCCTCGATCATCGCCACGGCGGCGCGCGCGGCATCGTCGGGAAGGCACAGGATGACGAAATCAGCGCCATTCAGCGCTTCCGCCCGGGCGGTATCGTCCTTGCGCCGCTCGTCGTCGAGTACCAGCAGCTCGAATTCGCTGCGGCCTGACAGCCGGTCGGCGATCTCGAGGCCAGTGGTCCCGGCGCCGCCATCGATGAAGACTTTCGCGGTCATGGCGCCACCGCTTCCAGCAGGGCCTGTTCGACATAACCGACGGGACCGTTTTCGTCTGCCTCGCCCCAGCACCAGCCGCCGGCAATGTCGAGCACATCGAATCCGTCGCCGGGTCCAAGCGTGTGCAGTGTTTCGGCGTCGGCGGCAGGCGCGATCCGCAGCACAGCGCCCTTCTCTCCGGCGCGATGCGGCATCGGCACGGCATAGTGCGGAACGAAACAGATTCCC
>CAYPFE010000294.1:0-4568 GCA_964409895.1 uncultured Novosphingobium sp. | reverse complement strand
AGTGGTTCTTGCCGTTGATGATGATCATGTCCTTGGCGCGGCCGACGATGAACAGATAGCCATCGACCAGATAGCCCATGTCGCCGGTATCGAGCCAGCCGTCGATCATGCAGGCGGCGGTCGCTTCGGGATCCTTGTAATAGCCCTGCATCAGGCTGGAGCCCCTGCACCAGACCGTGCCGATGCGGTGATCGCCGAGGGCCTCGCCATTCTCGCCGCGTATCTGCAGCTCCATGCCGCGTATCACCTTGCCGCAGTTGACGATGGCGCGGTAGCGCGCCGGGCGCGAAAGGTCGCGAGGCGTACCCGACAGACGTTCCTCCTCGACCAGCTCGACACGGATGCCTTCGCCGGGCGGCATCAGCGTGACGGCCAGCGTGCTTTCGGCAAGTCCGTAGCTCGGCATAAAGGCAGAGGCGTTGAAACCGGCCTCGGCGAAGCGGTCGACAAAGGCCTGCATCACGTCCGGCCGGATCATGTCGGCGCCGTTGCCGGCGAGCGTCCAACGTGACAGGTCGAAGCGTTCTGCAACATGGGTCTGGCTTGAGACCCGCCGGGCGCAGATGTCGTAGCCGAAGGTCGGCGAATAGGAGCAGGTGGTTCCGGGATTGCGGCTGATCAGGTCAAGCCAGGCGAGCGGGCGCCGCGCGAAATCCTCGGTCTTGAGGTAGTCGGTGGAAAGCTGGTTGCCGATCATCGACAGGAAACAGCCCACCAGGCCCATATCGTGATACCACGGCAGCCAGGAGACGCAGCGGTCGGTATCGCGGAACTGCATGCCATGGGCATGTCCGGCGAGGTTGGCCATCAGACCCTTGTGAGTGATCGCCACGCCGTGGGGGAAGCGGGTGGAGCCGGAGGAATATTGCAGGAAGCACAGGTCTTCGGGGTCGGGATAGGGCAACTCGGCGTCGGGCGCGGACTGGCTGGCGAATTCTTCCCAGCTGAGTGCGCCGCAACCCTGCCGCTCTGCAGCTGCCGATGCCATCTCCGACAATTCGCCAGGGTGGAACAGGAACTTCGGCTCCGCGCTTTCCATCTGCACCGCGATCTGGTCAATATAGCTGTCCTTGCCGCCGAAGCTGGTCGGCAGCGGCAAGGGCACAGGGAGGATCCTTGCATAGACGGCACCGCAGAACAGGGCGGCGAAGTCGGGTCCGGTCTCGGCGACCAGCGCGATCCGGTCGCCCGGCGCAATACCCATGGCGACTAGACGCCGCGCGGCTGCAAGCGCGTCATCGCGCAGCTCGGAATAGGGATAAACCCGGATCAGCTTGCCGCGCGGGTCGTGGAAATTGAGACCTTTCTTGCCCCTCGCCGCATAGTCCAGCGCGTCGCAAAAGGTCGGAAAATCGGACCTCCGGCGCGGAAGATCGTCAAGATAAGGCGTGGGGATAAGTTCCCCATCGGCTTGCGGCACCATCGCAGTGGTGTCGTTCATATGTGCTAACCCGCTCTTGTTTAAACAAATATTTTGCCCGATTGGCGCGTCGGGCGTTTCCTGCCAGCCGTTAACCATAGAGGGACGACCGACAGGCACTCCCCATTCGTTGTCGAGTGTGGCACGAATAGGGCAGCATGCCCCGATCTCCACGCAAAATGCTTCCGCTCGATGGAGCCCGGCTCGAGGAATTGGCGCTCGCTTATGTCGCGCGCTATGCGACGAGCCGGGCGAAACTGGAGGCCTACCTCAGGCGGAAACTGCGCGAACGGGGCTGGGAAGGGCCCGGCGAACCGCCGCTCGAAGCGATTTCCGAACGCTTTTGCGAAGCCGGTTATGTCGACGATGCCGCCTTTGCGCGCGCGCGCACCGGCAGCCTGTTACGGCGCGGTTACGGTGTGCGCCGTGTTGGCCAGGCGCTGGCCGCGGATGGCATCGACGAGGAGCTGCGCGATGCACTGCGGCCGGGAGAAGCGGAACAGCGTGAGGCGGCGCTGGCGTTCGCGCGACGGCGCGGGTTCGGGCCGTTCGGTGCGGCACCTCTGGATCAGGCCCTGAGGCAAAAGCATCTTGCAGCGATGATGCGGGCAGGCCATTCCTTCGATCTTGCCCGCGCGCTGGTGGATGCGCCCGATGTCATTTCGGCCGAACTTTGGGTCGAGGAAGCACTTGGAGGCAGTGGATGCGACTGAGACAGATCCTGCTCGCAGGCCTGCTTGGCCTTGCTGCCTGCTCCACGGGCGTGCCGGAACGGGCCGGGGCTGCCGGGCAGGAAGCGGTGTCCGTCCATCCCGAGTCGGGCCTTGCGGTGATCGGCCTGACAGTGGCGTCCAAAGGCAAATCCCATGCATTCCGCGTCGAACTGGCGGCCTCCCGGTTCGAGCAGGCGAAGGGACTGATGTTCCGCACGAAGCTCGGTCCCGGTGAAGGCATGCTGTTCCCGTTCGAGTCGCCCCGGCAGGCCAGTTTCTGGATGAGGAATACGGTGATCCCGCTCGACATCATCTTCATCGGACGGGACCGGCGTATTCTCAACATTGCCGCCAATACCGTGCCTTACGACGAGACGCCGCTGAATTCGCAAGGAGAGGCGGCCGCGGTGCTCGAACTTGCGGGCGGGCGGGCCGCCGAACTCGGCATCGAGCCGGGGGACAAGGTCGACTGGTAGGAGTCTTTGTCTGGTGCGGTCGGGACATCTGTCCCTCCCTTGCGGTACCGGCCCTCTCCCCCGCCCAACCACCCGATATCGTACCGGATAGCGTATCGGGTGGTTGGGCGGGGGAGAGGGCCGGTACCGGGCGCAGGGCATCCGCTAGGATGCCCGAACCGACGCCACGAGACTCACGCCTTGCGCGGCGAATGCGCTGAGGGTAACGCAAGCGTCCATGACGATCCTTTCGAAGATATTCACCTGGTGGAATGGCGCGACCATCGGCACCTCGGTGTTCAGCGCCATGAACGGCGAGCAAGTCGGCACCGACGCGCAGGGCAACCGCTATTTCCGCTCGCCGAAGAAGAAGACCACAGATGGGCGGGAACGCCGCTGGGTGATCTACGAGGGCGCCAACGATGCCAGCCGGGTCCCGGCGGAATGGCACGGCTGGCTGCACCATTCCTATGACGAGGTGCCGGAGAGCCATCTGCCGCCGCCGCGCATCTGGGAGGCGGACTACACGCCCAACGCCACCGGCACGCTCCAGGCCTATCGCCCGCAGGGTGCGCTCGAGCGCGGTGGCCAGCGCGCGCGTGCCACCGGCGACTACGAAGCCTGGTCGCCGGACGCCTGAGGGCGCACACGACATGAAGCGGCTCGCCGTTCTCTCCCTCGCCTTGCTGCTTGCGGCCTGCGGCGGCGGGGACTCGCAGGAAGACGAGGCTGGTCCGGCTGCCAAGGCTGCCGCGGGGCCGGGCGGCGTTGTCCTCGGCGAAGGCGGCGCGACGCCGAACGAGGACCGCGTGGCAACGATCGGCCTGCTCAACAAGCGCAACAACATCTCGCAGGACCTGGTGATGAAGACCGGCGAGAGCCGCCGCGTCGGCAATGTCATCGTCAAGCTTGCCAGCTGCGAGCGGACTCTGCCCTGGGAACGGCCCGAGGAGGTCGGTGCCTTCGTCCAGCTGCTGGTGGACGAACGCGCGGCATCGTCGAACAATCCCGACTGGCGCAAGGTCTTTTCCGGCTGGCTGTTCAAGAACTCGCCGGCGCTCAACGTTGTCGAGCACGAGGTCTATGACGTCTGGGTCAAGGACTGCGCGATGAGCTTCCCGGGCGAGGAGGCAAGGCCCGCGCCCGCCGCGTCGGATAGCAGCGCGGCAAAGCCTTCCGGCAGCGAAAGCACCGCCGCTCCGCCTGCTCCCGCCACGCCCACGCCCGCTGCGGACGAATAGCCCGCCTGGGCGGCCTCCAGCCTCTCCAGATAGCGCCGCTGGCTCAGCTCGACGGCGCCCAGCGATTGCAGGTGCGGGGTCTGGAACTGGCAGTCGAGCAGGCTCGCGCCTGCCCGCTTGAGCGCGGCGACCAGCCAGGCGAGCGCCACCTTCGAGGCGTCGGTTGCGCGCGAAAACATGCTTTCGCCGCAAAACGCGCCGTCGAAGCCGACACCGTACAACCCTCCCGCCAGCACCTCGCTCCCGTCGTCCTGCGTAAGCCAGCACTCGACCGAATGGGCATGGCCGAGCCGGTGCAGTTCTTCGTAGCTCGCCTGGATGCGGTGGCTGATCCAGCTACCGCCTTCCTCGCCTTCGCCCATGCAATCCCGGGGTGCCGCGCATTCCTCGACGACGCGGCTGAAGGCGCGGTTGCAGGTCACGCTGAAGCGGTCCTGCCTGAGGCATTTGGCAAGCGAGCGCGACAGGTGGAAGCCATCGAGCGGCAGCACCGCGCGGATTCGCGGCTCGATCCAGAACACCTCCGGATCGTCGCGCGCATCGGCCATCGGGAAGATGCCGCTGCGATAAGCGAGCATCAGCAAGTCCGGGTCGATGATCGAAGGCGGGGCCGAGCCGTGCATGGGGGACATCATATCAGAGTTGCGAAAGGCGCGATACGAGCGTGCAGCGCCCTTGTAATCCGCTTCGCCAATGGATAGACGCACGCTCGCCCACAGGAGTGTAGCTCAGCTGGTAG
>CAYPFE010000293.1:0-4572 GCA_964409895.1 uncultured Novosphingobium sp. | reverse complement strand
CGTGTGAATGTCGCCGAACCCTTCTTGCCCGGTACCGCGTCTAGGAACACTTCCGCCGCCGCGACCGGCACGTCGATGTCGAAATGCCTCAGCGTCGCGGGGTGCAGCATGCCGAAGCGGGCGAGGACGTTCTTGGGACCAAGCCGCAAGGTGCCGGACTGGCTGGGATGGAATTGCGGTCCCGCTTCCCCCATGACCATGAGATTGCCGGTGGGCGCACCGGCCTCTGCAAGCAGGGCCACCGCCTCGGCCTTGGCGTCGTAAGCGTCGAATGACACGGGTTTGCCCGTCGCCCAGCCGCGCGGAGTCTTTTCGCCCGCGAGCACCACGCCGACCGCCAGCCGCTCGTCGCTGGCGCCGCCTTCTCCCCTCAGATACCGCCGGCCGACTTCGAACAGGCGCAGCCCCTCGGCGCCCCTGTCGCAATTGCGCCGTGCCGCCGCCAGCAGGCCCGGCAGCAGCGAGGAGCGCATCGCCTTCATGTCCTCACTGATCGGGTTGGCGAGGACCCAAAGGCCACCGTTTCCATCTGCGAAGGCGTCTGCGTCGGGCTGTGGCAGGAACGACCAGGTCACCGCCTCGTTGAGACCCCGTGCAGCCGCGGCCCGGCGCACGCGCCGTTCTAGCTTCTGTGATGGCGTCGCTGTCGGCCAGGCGACGCCGTCCGCGCGCGGCAGAGGCATGCTCTCGATGTTGTCGAGCCCATGGATGCGCACGACTTCCTCGACAATGTCGGGCGCGCCATCCACATCGGGCCGCCAGCCAGGGACAGTGACGGACCAGTCCCCCCCCACCAAAAATCCAAGCGCTCCCAGAATGCGCTCTTGCTCGTCCTCGCCAATCGCCACGCCGCCAAGCGTTTCGGCCAGCGCCGGATCGTATCGAACGACTTTTGGATCCGCTGGTGGCGCGCCCGCACGGACGACGTCAGACGCTTCGCCCCCACAGATACGCAGGATGAGGTCGGTAAGGATATCCAGCCCCGCATCGAGGAAGGCCGGATCGACACCGCGTTCGAAGCGCTGTCGCGCATCCGAGGTGAGATTGAGTTTGCGTCCCGTCGCGGCGATGCGCTCGGGGTCGAAATAGGCGATCTCAAGCAGCACGTCCGTCGTCGCCGGGCCGCAGCCTGAATGCTCGCCGCCCATGATCCCGGCGATGTCGTGAACGCCGGTGTCATCGGCAATCACCGTCATATCGCTGTCGAGGACGTATTCCTTTTCGTTGAGCGCGACGACGGTCTCGCCGGCTCTCGCGCGCCGCGCGACCACGGCTCCTGTCAGCTTGGCGCAGTCATAGGCATGGGCAGGCCTGCCGAAAGCCAGCATCACATAGTTGGTGATGTCGACCAGCGCCGAGATTGGGCGCTGCCCTGCCGCTTCCAGCCGCTGGCGCATCCATTCGGGCGACTGGCCATTGGTGACGCCCTTTATCACTCTTCCGTAAAAGGCCGGGCAGCCCTCGGGATCGTCGGTGCGGATTTCGATGGGAGAAGGGAACGAACCTGCGACCGGTTCGACCGTGAAGGGCTTGAATGTTCCGAGCCCCGTCGCCGCCAGATCGCGCGCAATGCCCTGGACGCCCATGCAGTCAGGACGGTTGGGCGTGATGGCGATGTCGAAGACCGGATCGGCTCCGCGATAATCGGCGAATGAGGTGCCGACGGGTGCATCCTCGGGCAGCTCGATGATGCCGTCGTGATCGTCGCCCAGCTCGAGCTCGCGGCTGGAACACATCATGCCGTTCGATTCGACACCGCGCAGCTCGGCCCTCTTGAGCTCCATACCGTTCGACGGCACCACCGCGCCCGCGAGCCCCAGCACGCCGACCATGCCTGCCCGCGCATTGGGCGCGCCGCACACCACCTGCAAGGCCTCGCCGGTACCGGCGTCGACTGTCAGTACCTGCAGCTTGTCGGCATTGGGGTGCGGCCCGGCGGTCAGCACCCTGGCGACATGAAAACCCGCGAGCCTTTCGGATGGATCGTCGATGCCTTCGACTTCCAGCCCAATGGCGTTGAGCGTATCGGCGATCGCTTCGACCGACGCTTCCGTCTCGAGGAAATACTTAAGCCAGGCGAGAGAGAACTTCAGGCGGGCGTCCCCACACCGGCGGAGAGCGTCGGCACGTCGAGCGCGGAAAAGCCGTAATGGGAAAGCCAGCGGGCATCGCCGTCGAAGAAGGCGCGCAGGTCGTTCATACCGTATTTGAGCATCGCCAGCCGGTCGACGCCCACACCGAAAGCAAATCCCTGCCACTCGGCGGGATCGAGCCCACCCGCGCTCAGCACCCGGCGATTGACCATTCCCGAACCGAGCAACTCCATCCAGGCGTGGCCGGGCTCGTCGCCAGAACCACCCACAACCCTCCGCCCACCTTCATTGGCATAGCCGACGTCCACTTCGACCGAAGGCTCGGTGAAGGGAAAGTAGCTCGGCCGCAGCCGCAGCACGATGTCCTCGCGCTCGAAATAGGCCTTGAGGAAGGTCTCCAGCGTCCACTTGAGATGCCCGAGGTGAATACCCTTGTCGATCACCAGCCCTTCGACCTGGTGGAACATCGGTGTGTGCGTCGCATCGCTGTCGGAACGGTAGACGCGGCCCGGCGCGATGACGCGCAAGGGAGCGCCCTGTTCCAGCATCGTCCTGATCTGCACTGGCGATGTATGCGTGCGCAGCAGCATTTCCCGGTCTTGCACGTCGCGGTCCGGGAAATAGAAGGTATCGTGCATCGCACGCGCGGGATGGCTTTCCGGCATGTTGAGTGCGGTGAAATTGTGCCAGTCGTCTTCGATCTCGGGACCGGTGGCAACGGCGAAACCCATGTCGGCGAATATTTCGGCCAGCTCGTCCATGACCTGCGAGACCGGATGGACGGTCCCTTGCGGCAGTTCTGGTGAAGGCAGCGACAGGTCGATGGTTTCGGCCGCAAGCCGCGCATCGAGGGCAGCAGCCTCCAGCGCATCCTTGCGCTGTGCCAATGCCTCCGTCACTGCCTCTCGCAGGGCGTGGATTTTCGGCCCTTCGGACTGGCGTTCCTCGGGGCTCATTTTGCCGAGGGTCTTCAGCAGGCCGGAAATCGACCCCTGTTTGCCAAGAAACTCGACCCGCAGACTTTCGAGCGCGTCGAGATCGCCGGCGCTTTCGATCCGTGAAAGCGCCTCCTGCCCGGTTGCTGCGTAGTCCACGTGTAGTCCCAGTCCGCCCTTGATGGTTTCAAGCCGCGGTCCTTAGGGGCGATGGCGGCAAATCGCAATGCGCAGGAAACTAGTCCTTCACCCCGTATTCCCTCATGTCGCCCTCGCGGCGGATCGTACGGACGATGTCGCGTGAATAGCGATCCCGTTCACGCATGACAGCAGCCATGATCGGCTTGTCGAGAGCGGCATATTGTGAAGGCGTCATACCCATGAACTGCTTGAAATCTCAACCGAACTGAGCCTGGTCGTGATAGAGCGAATCCATCGCTCCGATCCATTTCAGCGAAGGATCGAGAGTGAAATCGGCAAGGCTTCGCAGGAATCGCTGCCTACGGATAAGTATCTTCGGAGTGAAGCCGAACACCTTCAGGCAAATGCGCCCCAGCGTCCGCTCATTGATTGCGAGTTCCTCCGCCAATTCGCCGACAGTGGTAAGTTGAGGGTTCAGCAGCGCAACATAGATGCTCGTGATGCGATCCTCATTCGGCAAGCGGGGCATATCGAGCCGATCGAGAAAACTCACAATCCTTTCAAATTCTGCGCCTGCGTCTGGTTCCGGGCTGAAGACGATGTCGACCAGGGGCCTGAAATGGCTAAATGCCGGATGGTCATAGCCCTCGATAAGGACATTGGCATACTCGTGGGCGGGCAAGCGGACGTAGCGGGCCCACCCCAGCGGACTGAGATTGATGGACCACAGCCTGGTACTGAAAATACGGAAACGGATTTCCTGGGAGCGCGGGCCGATGACAGGAAACCGTGCGTTATGATGAAGCCTGTACCCCGAACGCAACTCCGCCATTGCCGGGGCTTCCAGGTCGAGCGGGGGTTCGGCTGAACTAAAGCGCAATGCCGCCCACTCTGGAAACAAGAGGTCTTCAGCCATGCCTTCGTCGGCGACTTCCACTTCGCTGAGGAAGAATGTCGTGAAATACGGCCTCAGGCGCTCTGGCGGCGCGAAATACTCAATCCGCACATCGCATGAATTCGACACGGTCCGCCCCCCACAAATGCCAGCCAACCGCTCATCGGCTGCCTACAGGCCCTTAACGGCCACGGGCCGAATGACAGCGGGAATCACCCGCTGCCATTCGGCCCGATCAATGTGGATAATGTAGTCTGTGCCGCAAGTTAAGCCAAAGCAGCCTTTGCCTGGGCAATAATTGCGGAAAACACCTGACCTTCATTCATCGCCAGGTCGGCCATCGTCTTGCGATCGAGTTCAATACCAGCAAGCTTCGCGCCATGAATGAACTGCGAATAAGTCAGGCCTTCGGCCCGAACAGCCGCGTTAATACGCTGGATCCAGAGTGCACGAAAGTTGCGCTTCTTCACCTTGCGGTCGCGATAGGCGTACTGGCCGGCCTTTTCGA
>CAYPFE010000292.1:0-4577 GCA_964409895.1 uncultured Novosphingobium sp. | reverse complement strand
TCGCCACCGGCGAGCCGCGCTGGCATTTCCAGACGACTCATTATGACGTCTGGGATTTCGACGTCGCCTCGCAGCCGACGCTGGTCGACCTGAGGAAGGACGGCAAGGAGTTCCCGGCCGTGATCGTCAACACCAAGCGCGGGCAGGTGTTCGTGCTGGACAGGCGCGACGGCAAGCCGATCTACCCGGTGGTAGAACGGCCCGCACCGCAGGAAGGCGCGGTCGAGAAGCTCTCGCCGACCCAGCCTTGGTCGCCCGCCCTGCCGGACCTCGGCTTTGCCGACCTCTCCGAAAGCAGGATGTGGGGCGTCACCGCGCTCGACCAGATGTGGTGCCGCATCAAGTTCAAGGAAGCCCGCTACGAAGGCTCCTTCACCCCGCCGGGAACCACCAGCAGCATCGCCGATCCGGGCTACACCGGCGGCGTCAACTGGGGCGCGATGTCGATCGATCCGGGCCGGCAGATCGCTTTCGCCTTGTCCAACCGGCTGGTGAACTACATCCGGCTGGTGGAACGCGACGATCCCAGGGCCAAGGGGCTGAAGCCCGACCCGACCAGCGCGCAGGGCTTGCTGGTGCCGCAACAGGGCACGCCCTATGCCGCCGATATCCATCCTTTCATGTCTCCGCTTGGCGTTCCCTGCCAGCCGCCGCCACATGGCTACATCAACGCCGTCGACCTCTCGACCGGCAAGCTCCTGTGGCAACGCCCGCTCGGCACGGCGCGCGATCTCGGGCCATTGATGACACCCTCGCGCTTGCCCTTTACCATCGGCACGATCACCTTCGGCGGCACGATGACGACAGCGGGTGGACTGGTTTTCGCCGCCGGATCGCAGGACCATTCGTTCCGTGCCTTCAATAGCGAAACCGGCGCGATGTTGTTCGAAGCCGACCTGCCGGGCCATGGCGACACCAGGCCGATGACTTTCAAGTCCGACAAGGACGGCAGGCAATATGTCGTGATGGCCTCTGACGCGCAGTGGAAGGGCGGCCAGTTCTACAGCGCGATCACTGCATTCGCCCTGCCGAAAGCGAAGTAATGGGCTTCGGACGCCTGACCAGCCAAGGGACGGGAGGTTTGAGTCGCGTTTGACGCGATCTGGCTGTACACTGACATCAGGCGCCGCATGAGCGCATCGAAAGACGGGACAAGAGGAGAAGCAGGCCATGCTCGATCTCAAGATTGTGGGCGGAACCATTGTCGATGGCAGCGGAAGCCCCCGTTACCAGGGCGATGTCGGGATCAGGGACGGCATGATCGTTGCTGTCGGCGAAGTCGGCGAGGACGCGCGCGAAACCATCGATGCCTCAGGCAGGATCGTCTCTCCGGGCTTCATCGACATCCACACCCATTACGACGTGCAGGTGTTCTGGGACCCGACGCTGAGCCCATCGTGTTATCACGGCGTCACCACCATCATCGGCGGCTATTGTGGATTTTCGGTCGCTCCCCTGACCGAGGAATCGGGCGCCTATCTGATGCCGATGCTGGCCCGTGTCGAGGGCATGCCGCTCGAAAGCCTGGCGGCCGCGACCGACTGGGGCTGGTCGAGCTTTGCCGACTACCTCAGCCGTTTCGAAGGCACGGTCGCGATCAACACCGGCTTTCTCGCCGGCCACAGCGCCATTCGCCGCTATGTGATGGGCCCCGAAGCGATTGAGCGCGAGGCAACTCGTGACGAAATCGACGCCATGAAGGAGTTGTTGCGCGAATCGATCCGCGGCGGCGCGCTCGGTTTCTCGACGACGCTGGCTGCCACCCACAACGACGCTGACGGCAATCCGGTGCCCTCGCGCCATGCCTCGCGCGAGGAGATTCTCGAGCTCTACGGCGTGTGCAGCGAATTCGAAGGCACCACGATCGAGTTCCTTCCCTCGATCGATTTCAACCAGGACACCTACGACATACTCGCCGATGTCTCTCTGGCGGCCCAGCGGCCGGTCAACTGGAACGCGATCGGCGTCGGTAGCCTCGACAAGCGCGAAGCCGAAGAGCGCGAATACAAGCTCGCCGCCACCGACTATGCGCGTGAGAAGGGTGCGGAAGTCATCGCGCTCGCCTTGCCAATGGGCGGCAGCGTGCGGATCAACCTCTATTCGGGCTTCGTCTTCGATGCGTTCAAGGGCTGGGCGGAGATGTTCCGCCTGCCGGTGGACGTGCGCATGGCAAGGTTGCGCGAACCCCAGTTCCGCACCCGGCTCAAGCAGGGCGCGGAAGAAGGCGACGGGGTGATCCAGCGCCTGGCGCGCTGGGACCGGCTGATGGTCGCGGAAACCTTCTCGGACGAGAATGAGGGCTATGCCGGACGCAAGGTCAAGGACATCGCCGAGGAGCTGGGACGCGATCCCTTCGACGTGTTTCTCGACATCGCGCTCGCCGATGGCCTGCGCACCAGCTTCATGCCGGTGATGCTCGAAGAGACCGAGGAGGTCTATCACGCTCGTGCCGACCTCATCGAGGATTCGCGCACCATCGTCGGCGCGTCCGACGCTGGAGCTCACCTCGACATGATCGACAGCGCTATGTACGCGACCCGCTTCCTCGCCAATGTCGTGCGCAAGTATGGGGCGATGCCGCTGGAACGTGCGATCCAGCACATCACCGAGGCGCCGGCGAAGCTGGTCGGCATCAAAGACCGGGGCTTGCTCAAGGAAGGCTGGCACGCCGATGTCGTCATCTTCGACGAGGCGAGCGTGAGCGACCAGCCCGTCTACACCCGCGAGGACCTGCCGGCGGGCGGCGCGCGGCTCTATGGCGATGCGGTCGGCATCCACCACGTCATCGTCAACGGGCGCGAGATCATCCGCGACAACGAATATCTCGGTACACCGGCGGGCCAGGTGCTGCGGCCGGGCACGGATACCTATACGGTGAGCATTCCGGCGGCGGCGTAGGCCGAGGCCGCGGAGTAATCCGGGCCGGGGAGCAGGCGATGAGCGGGTTTTCGATTCATGCGATGCCGGTCGGAGCCGAGATCGTGGGCCTTGCGCCGGACGATCCGCTCGGGCCCGACACCGCCGCAGCGCTCTACCGCGCCTGGCTCGACCACGGCGCGCTGCTGTTTCGCGGCATAGCCACGGTCGAGCAGCACCTCGCGCTCACCCGCTGCTTCGGCGAGCTCGAAATCCACCCGGTTCCCGAGGTGCGGTCAAAGACCAATCCCTATCTGATCGAGCTAGGCACGCCATTCGACGGCAGCGGCGCGCGGGTGCCGACGGTGTTCGTCTTCGACGGCGGCGACATGCGCATCAACCGCATCGCGTGGCACCGCGACACCGCCTATGCGCCCGACATCTGCAAGGGCGCGATGCTGCGCATGCTCGAAGTGCCCGAGCATGAGGGCGAGACCATGCTGGCGGACAGCGCCAAGGCCTGGGACGCGCTGCCCGCCGATATGCAGAAGCGGCTCGAAACGCTGGAATTCAAGGCGACGCTCAGGACCGCGCATCTCAACCTCACCGGCCGCGCAGGCGTTTTCTGGAACGACGTGCGGCTGGCGAGCGAGGAGGAATTCCCCGGCAACGCCGAGCGTGCGATGCGCGACGGCCAGCTCGACGACCGCTATCCCAGCGTCATCCACCCGGCGGTGCTGACTCATCCGGAATCGGGTAGGAAGTGCATCTTCCTCAGCCCGACCTATGTCGATTATTTCCTTGGGCTCGAGCGCGACGAGAGCGATGCGCTGCTGGCCTATCTCTCCGACCACATGTTGAATCCCGAATTCGTATACAAGCATCGCTGGCAGGAAAACGACGCGATCCTGTGGGACAACCGCCGCATGCTGCACGCCGGCATGGGCAACCGGCCCGACGAGCCGCGTTTCGGGCTCAGGACGACGTTGGCCGAGCCGCTGCTGACGGGGCGCTATTTCGATGCTTCGGCGACCAAGCCGGACCTCATGCTTAACGACTGAACTAGGAGAGACGGGCTTGGCGAGATATCTCAGATACGAAAAGGACGGCGTGGCCCGCTACGGCAGGCTCGAGGACGACGGCGACACCATCACCCCGCTCGACGGCAAGCTCCCCGACTTTACCGTGTCCGGCGATGGCACGGTCAGTCTCGGCGATGTCCAGCTGCTCGCCCCGATCGAACCGACCCGGATCGTCTCCTGCGGCCCGGGCTTCAAATGCTCCTTCGAAGACCCCTCGCAATATCCCGAGATGCCGGCCTTCTGGCACAAGCCGCTGGTTGCGCTCAATCACCATGAGGGCGTGATCGAGCTGCCCGACGACGAGTACCCGGGCATCAACCACGAGGTCGAACTCGGCATCGTCATCGGCCGCAAGGCGAAATGCGTCAGCCCGGAGCAAGCCGGAGCGCACATCTTCGGCTATACCTGCTATAACGATGTCACCCGCGGCGATTTCTACAAGGAAGGCGCGTTCGGCGCGTCGCAATGGTTCGTCTATGGCAAGACCTACGAAGGCTTCGCGCCGGTCGGGCCCTGGGTGGTGACCGATCTCGATACCAGCGATCTCCACCTCGAATGCCGGATCAACGGCGAGGTGCGCCAGAGCCATTCGACATCGGACCGGCTGTTCACCCCCGAGCAGCTCGTCTCCTTCGTCTC
>CAYPFE010000291.1:0-4592 GCA_964409895.1 uncultured Novosphingobium sp. | reverse complement strand
AAGCGGACCTACCAGGAAGCCGCCAAGATGAAGGGCGACACCGGTCAGAACCTCATCGGCCTGCTCGAGCAGCGTCTCGACATGGTCGTCTATCGCGCCAAGTTCGCTCCGACGATCTTCGCCGCGCGCCAGGTCGTCAGCCACGGCCACATCCGTGTCAACGGCGCGAAGTGCAACATCGCCAGCCGCCGCATCAAGATCGGCGATGTCATCAGCCTGGGCGACAGGGCCAAGGAAATGGCGCTTGTGATCGAGGCGCAGAGCCTGCCCGAGCGTGAAATCCCTGATTATGTCGCCACCGACGGCAACGACAAGGTCACCTTCGTGCGCGTGCCAAAGCTCGACGAAGTGCCCTACCCGGTGCGCATGGAACCGAATCTGGTGGTCGAGTTCTACTCGCGCTGATCGCTGCAGCGATTGCGATTATCGAAGGACGGTCCAACGGGCCGCCCTTTGCTTTTGCGGTCGGTCCCAATTGATGCAATGATACACCTCGGCCTTTCGCAGCATCAGGAGAGGACTGCGCAATGCTCGATACAGTGAATGGCACCGCGAGCAGCACCATGGAAATCAGGCCACTCGGCGGTCGCATCGGTGCCCTTGTCGAGGGCGTACAGCTGTCCGGAGACCTTTCGCCTGATGTGATTGCGGCTATCCGCAGCGCAATGCTCCACCACAAGGTCGTATTCCTGCGCGATCAGCAAGGCGGCAGCGCGGCACTGGAGGATTTCGCCGAACTGCTCGGCGAGCCGGTGCCCTACACCTATTCCGATCCTCCCGAGGGCCTCGAATACACCTGGGAATTCGACGATATCCGCTCCGATCACTGGCACGCCGACCTCTGCTGGCACACCGATCCCGTCGCCATCGGCATCCTCGCTCCCGTGGCACTGCCCGAATCGGGCGGAAACACGGTCTGGTCGAACGTAGCGGCCGCTTACGCGGAAATGCCGGAAGCGCTGCAGGCCATGGCCGACAGGCTCTGGGCAGTTCACAGCGCCAAGAAACCGATTGCCCTCTCGTTCCCAGACCCCAGCGAGGAAGAGCTCCAGATACAGGGCCGCTTCGGCAGCGAAGTCACCGGTGCGCGCCACCCGGTTGTCAGGGTTCATCCCGAGACAGGCGAGCGAGTCCTGTTTGTCGGCAATGTCGTTTACTATTTCGAGGGCTTCGCGCGAACACCCGGCCAGCATATTTACGAGCTGTTCCAGTACTACGTGATGCGGCCCGAAAACACGATCCGGTGGCATTGGCGCATGGGCGACGTCGCGATCTGGGACAACCGGGCAACCCAGCACTACGGCGTGCGCGACTATGGTGATGAGCAAAGGACCATGCGGCGGATTTCGCTCAAGGGTTCCGTCCCGGTCTCGATCGATGGAATTGAAAGCTCAGAAGTAGCCTGATGCAATAGCCGTAACCCAAAGGCGGAGAGAGATGCGATGGCGACGATATCAACGGTCGACAAGACGATCACCCCTGACGATCTCGGCAAGACGCTGGTGCACGAACATCTCCAGATCGGCATGCCGGGCTGGGAATTCGACCCGCTCATTTCCCGTCCGGCGTTGTCCGAGACCGTCGCCGTCTGCATCGACCGCATCGCGGAATTGCAGGATGCCGGCTTCAAGTCGATGATCGACCCCTGCCCCAGTGACCTGGGCCGGGATGTCACGCTGATGGCTGAAGTCGCATCGCGCACGGGATTCAACATCATGTGCGCGACAGGACTCTATACACGGGAACTGGGGGCCGCGACCTACTGGGACATGCAACTGCGGATGAATCCCGATACGGCGAAATATGTCGCGGACGGCTACATTAAGGACATTACCGAAGGCATCGGCGATACCGGCATCAAGGCAGGGCTCATCAAGCTTTCGACGGGCAATCCGCCGCTTTCCGACTATGACGCGATGCTGATCGAGGCGGCGGGACATGCCGCTCTCGCTACCGGCGTTCCGATCATCTCCCACACGGAGGCAGTGCTGGGCGATGTCCAGCAGGAACGCCTGACCGCGATGGGCGTGCCCGCTCACCGCATCATCGTCGGCCACAGCTGCGGCAGCGACTGTTTCGAATACCACATGAAGATCGCCACGGGCGGCTCCTACCTTGGCTTCGACCGTTTCGGCCTCGCCATGGTCCAGCCCGACACAACGCGCGTGGCTTCACTCGCCAGGGTGATCGACGCCGGCGCCGGGGACCGCGTGGTCATCTCTCACGATACAGTCTGGTGCTCTCTCGGCAGCTTCATTCCCGAGGACAAGATGGCGGAACTGGGCGTCAACACCACGCCGATGCACTTCACCAATGTGATCGTGCCGCAGCTGCTGGAAGCCGGCGTGACGCCTGCTCAGATCGACACAATGCTGACCGATAACCCGCGCCGCTATTTCGCCGGCGAGGCGCTGCCCACCCTACCCGCACTCGCGCATCCGGAGAGCACAATTGGAGCTTGAGCAGGTCCGCCATGCGCTGGTGACGGGTGGAGCCAGTGGCATTGGCCTCGGCATCGTCAATGCCTTCACCGAGCGCGGCATCCCGGTGACCGTTGCCGATATCGTCCAGGAAAGGCTCAACGAACAATTCGCTGACCGCACCGATTCTATCCTGCCGATCCGGCTCGATACGCGTGACCGGGACGGATGGGCACGCGCCAAGCAGGAGGCCGAATCGAGGTTCGGGCCGGTCGATGTGCTGGTCAACAACGCCGGCATCGGACCGGATGGCCACGAGATCGCCGACATGGCGCCCGCCAGCTTCGACATGACCATCGCCATCAACCTGATCGCGGTGTTCAACGGTATCCATGCCTTCGTGAACGACATGAAAGAGCGGCGCAGCGGCCACATCGTCAACACCGCCTCGATGAACGGAGTGATTGCCGGCATGGCGCGCTACGGGGCCTATGCCGCCGCCAAGCATGGGGTTGTGGGCTTGAGCGAGGCTCTGCGCGAAGAGCTGGAGCCGTTCGGCGTCGGAGTTTCGGTGCTTTGCCCCGGACCGGTTCTTTCGAACATGCCCGAAACCTCACGCCTACTCGGTAACGATGCGCCGGCCCAACGCTGGCCGGACGGTACCGTCGGCATGGAGCCGATCTTCGCAGGACGCATCGTGCTGCGCTCGATCGAGCTCAATCTTGGCCACATCCTGACCCACCCCGACTATTACCCAGCGATCGGTCACCGCATGGAGGTCATCCGCGAGGCTTCGGAAATTGAACAAGCGGAATGGCCAAAGCTTGAAGGCTGGCCCGATTGAACGGCAGGTGTTGCCGCCGTGCAAGGATCGGGTAGGGTAGGATAGGATTACGGAGAGCAAGCCATGAACGTTCTGACCAAGACGTCGCAGGATGCGTGGACAGAAGACGACCTGCTCGCGCTCGGCACCGATCCCATCCCCGCTGCCGCCTATTACGCGCCGGAAGCGTTCGAACAGGAACGCCAGGCCGTTTTCCTGCGCAGCTGGATCCTGCTCGGCCATGCCTGCGAACTGCCCGAACCCGGCGATTACATCGTGCGCGAGGTTGAATTCGCCAAGGCCTCGATACTTGTCAGCCACGGCAAGGACGGCAAACTTCGCGCCTTCCATAACGTTTGCACCCATCGCGGCACCCGGCTTGTTGCCTCGGAAAGCGGCAGGGCGACGTCCTTCACCTGCCCCTACCACGCCTGGACATTCGCCAGCGACGGCAACCTGCGTTCCGCACCCGACTTCGAACGGTTCTATGTCGACAAGGCGGATTGCGGTCTCAAGCAACTGAAGCTCCAAACCTGCGGCGGGCTGATCTTCGTCCATTTCGGCGAACCTGCAGAAGACCTCGCGACGTTCCTCGGCGAAGCCACCGAAAAGCTCGCACCGCTCGCCCGCGCCACGATGTTCAGCGAATTCCAGTACGATATCGACGCCAACTGGAAGGTCGTGCTCGACAATTTCCAGGAGAATTATCACCTGAAATTCGTGCATGCGACCGCCGACAACGCGGTCGGGCCCGACAATCCTTTCGGCTATCCGGTCGCCTACCGCTTCTTCGGCCCGCATCGTACCCAGACGCTCTGGAAAAACCCCGAACACGGCACGCCCAAGCCGGTGCAGCTGCGCGCATACATGTCGGCGGGTGTTGAAGCTGCGGAATCGGGCTTTCCCGATTGTGACATGAAGCTGTTTCCCAACCTGCACATTGTCAGCCATGGCGGGTTCTTCTTCGTGCAGCGGATCATGCCGGTTTCGGCAGGGCGCTCTCATTGCGTGTTCAGGCTGTTCTGGATGGGCGATGAGCGCAACGCCTCCTCGCGATTCTCCCGCGAGTACGTGTTCAACTCGGTACGCGACGTGATCACCGAGGACCGCTCGATCGTGATGGCGGTGCAAGAGGGGCTCGAGGACGGCGCGCTGGAGCACATCCATTTCCAGGAACACGAGATCATGTGCCGCCATCTCTTCCATGTCGTGCAGAACATGATCGGAGAATGGCAGGCAGAGAAAGGCTCGGCATGAGCCGGCTTCCCGACGGTTTCGAGACACTCGAGCCCTTTGCGGATCAATGGGCCCTTCCCGCAACCGCCAGCCGTGCAGGCGCGCGCAACGAC
>CAYPFE010000290.1:0-4601 GCA_964409895.1 uncultured Novosphingobium sp. | reverse complement strand
GAAGTAGTTGCCGATCCGGGCAAAGCCGCCACTGCCGGGAACCTGACTGATCACCGGCGGCTTCTCGTCGAACAGGTTCGACACGCCCATGGTGATCTCGCTGGCCTCGTTGATGTGGAACTGGACCGAGGCTGCATGCTCCCAATAGGTTTCGGCGACAAAATCGGTATCAACCGGGCCAATTCCGAGACCGGCAGCAAACCCTGCAAAAGTGCCGGACGAATCCTGCTTGCCGACGAATTTCACGCCATAGCGAAAAGTGGCGGCGCCCGATGGAAGCGTGTAGCGCATATCCATATCGGCAACCCATTTCGGTCCACCGGGGAAGCCCTGCGCGCCGAGTGTCCCGTTGAGCTTCTGAATCGGCGACCCCGGGAAGATCTGGAATTCATGTTCCAGGTTCCGCGTGGCCCTGGCCTTGAGCGCAAACCGCCCGCCCGCGATCTCGCTTGCCAGAAGCAGGTCGAAATCGATGCCCGATGCCTTCTGGCTGGCAACATTCAGGTAGGGGTTGAAGAAGACCGACAGCGTCCCCGCGAGCGGGCCAGTCTCCGGTGTTGCTGGCAGGCGCGGTCCGATCAGGGCGCAGAACTCGTTGTTCGGGAAGTCCGCCGCCTCATAGCAGCGATTGAGGATCAGGTTGTTGAGCAGGAAGATCTCGCCCTTGACGGTGATGTTCCAGTAATCGACCGCAAAGGTGAGGTCGACAGGCCCCGGCGATCCGGTCAGGACGGCGCCGAGGCCCCATGTCCTTGAGGATTCCGCTTTGAGGCGGTCCCTTCCGCCCTGCGTGATGACCTGCGGGCCGGCAAGGGCGATATAGTTCAACGCGCCTTGCGGACCGAAGATCGGGCTAAGCGCGGCAAGGCAGTTCTGATAGACCTGATCGGACGGATCCCTCAGTACCCCGAACATGTTGCACGGATCGACACCCCCGGGGGTAAAGCTTGTCTGATTGCCGACGAACTGTTCGAACAGGTTGGGCGCGCGGAACGAGGTGCCGTAATTGCCCCTAAAGCTGACGACCTCGTTGGGCGCCCACTGCCCGTTGATGTGATAGGTGAAGTCCGAGCCGTAGGACTTATAATGGGTGTAGCGGCCCGAAAGATTGACTTCCAAAATCCTAGCGTAGGGCCGGTCGGCAAGGATCGGAATGCCGAGTTCGCCATAGACCTCATCGACCGTGTCCGCGCCACGGGTGATCCCCGAGGTCGAGAAGTTGAAGATGCCGTTCGCCTGGGCGGCTGGTGACGGCACATCGTTGATCTTGCTGTGGCGATGTTCGTAGCCGATCGCCGCGCGCAGCGGGCCGGCGGGCAGGTCCGCCAGCGTGCCGTTGAAATTGAGCGAGATGGTCGTCTGATCGTATGTCGTGCGGCCGACCTGGTCGGTGAACAGGTAGTTGAAGACATTGTCCGGTATGTGCCCGCCGATCATGATCGCGGGATCGTAGATGTTGAACGGCACGCAACTGGCGCCAGAGACCAACTGACCGCCTGAGAGGTTGGACTGACAGGTAAACGGCAGGCCCGCTGCCGCCTGACCGGGAAGCGCAACGGTGATCAGATCCGTAGGCGTTCCCGGAGGCGCGATTGTGGACTGCAACGCGTTGTTCAGCCGCGCGGTCTCGATCTGAAGTACCGACGTACGCGCCTTGGTATGCGAATACTGGAAATTCGCGTCATAGCGCCAGTCGCCGATTCCGAGATTGCCGCGCAGCCCGCCATTAGCGGTGACATAGTCGACCCGCTGCGAACGATTAAGCGGTCGGTCGGGAATGATGAACGGCAGGTAGGTATTGAAGAGTCGCGGGTCGTTGGCCACAGAATTGGGGAAGAATGGGCTGACCGGAGCGCCGAGTGCTCCGAGCGGCACAAGCGGTGGAAGGGGAGGAGGAGCAGGAGCGAATCCTCCGAAGACCTGAGCGTTCGGCGAAAGCTGACGCAGATTCGCCATGTTGATCTGGTAGGTGAAATCCTGATCGGACTCCCGCCTCATGAACAATCCCTCGGCGTAGATTTCGGCATCTCCGAGAACGCCCAACTCATAGGCGCCGTTCAGATAGCCCGTATAGGTCCGCACCGGCGAAAACACGTGATCGCGTAGCTGTACTGGGCTCGGCAATGTCACGGTGAGACCGTCAACGCCGCGCAGCTGGTTGATATTGCCATCGGCATAGGCAAGCCTGGCCTGCGCAGGAGTGAAAAGGCTTCGGGCAATGCCGTAACCGCTGGCAGCGCCGGCGTCGGAACCGAGAACAAAGGGAAAGCAGGCCAGCTGGCCAGTGGCCGGATCGATCTGTCCGACCTCGGCACCTGTCGACGGATCGAAGATCAGGTCGCGCGGACAGCTGAAATCCTTGCGGTCGCCCACGCGCAGGCCGGTTTTCTCGCGATACTCGAAGGCCGCGGTGATGTGGCCGCGGTCGAAGACATGGCCGGCCGTCAGCGAAGCGCGGTAATTGCGCCCGCCGCCGCCATGCTCCACCGGCTGGCTGGTGAACAGGTCGAAGCCGATGCCCTCATACTTGGTGTCGGTGATGACGTTGACGACACCGGCGATCGCGTCCGAGCCATAGACGGACGATGCGCCTTCGCGCAGCACTTCGACACGCTGAACGATGCCAGCGGGTAGGACATTGAGATCGGCGGCGACCAGCTTGGGCCCGGCACCGGCCGGCGAAAGCCTGCGACCGTTCAGCAGAACCAGCGTCCGTGTCGCGCTCAATCCTCTCAGCCCGATGGTTTCGGCAGCCGGACCGCCTTCGCCGACGAAATTCAGCGAAGCGCCGTTGATCTGGGACGAGCCCGACGCAACGACCGATCCCTGGATCAGCGCGGATGTGGAGGCCATGCCCGCCAGCACGCCGTCCTCTCGCGAGAGTATGTTGATCTGCGATGGCCTGACGCCCTGTTCCGGCCGCAGATGCGTGCCGGTGACGACGATTATCGGATCGCTGGCGCCGCCATCCTCGTCTGCCAACGCCGGCGAGGATGCGAACGCCGACGCGAGGATCACGGCGGCTGCGGTCGAATTCAGCACGGCTTTCGGAGAAAGCTCGATCATGCAAGGCCCCTTTCAAGAGGACATCGGCAGAGAGATCCTCGCGGACCCCTTGCTTTCCGTGCACCGCGCAATTCCGTTGTGACCGGCCCGATTTGCCGATCACAAGACCCTGCTACGCGCAACCCAATGTCCTCTACTATTTGTTCTAATCCTCAGAAAACTGTGCTGAGCTTTGCCATGCAATGGTTACTATTCCGTAACCTTCGTCATTAGCCCTTCCTCGCAAGAAAACGCTCGGCGGATTGCCAAGTCCGTATCAGCGCATATAGTTCGCGATGACGAAGCCCATGCCAACGCGGCAAAACCGGCTCGAAACGGGAATGGAGGATGCAATGGCCGACAGGACGGAAATGATCGAAACCGGCGATGGGACGATGGAACTTTTTGTCACCCATCCGGACGGAACAGGCCCGTGGCCGGTGGTGGTCCAACTGATGGACGGCATCGGCTTTCGCCAGGAATTGCGCGATCATGCGCGGCTCACGGCGTCCTGGGGCTACTACGTGCTGGCACCCGATCTCTTCTATCGCTGGGGCCTGAAGGGACCGCTCGATTTCTCGGATGAGACCCAGCGTAACCAGATCATGTCGGCATTGGGAGCGCTCAGCGCGGGCATGGCGACGAAGGATGTCGACGCCGCTTTGGCCATCGCTGCGGACGACCCGGCGGCAAAGGACGGCCCGGTCGGGCTCTACGGTTTTTGCATGGGCGGCAAGCTGACCCTTGAACTCGCACAGTCGCTTGGCGAGAAGGTGGCTGCAGGCGCCTCGATCCACCCCGGCGGCCTGGTGACGGACGCCCCCACCTCCCCGCACCGGCATCTCGACCGGGTGGCCGCAGAACTCTACTTCGGGATCGCCGACAACGATGCGATGGCCTCGCCCGAACAGATGGGCGAGCTGGTCAACGCGCTGGCCGCAAGGCATGCGAACTTTCAGCTCGAATGGCACCCGGATGCGTTGCATGGTTTCATGATGTCCAGCCGCAGCGAAATGCATCATGCCGGTGCCGCCGAAAAGGTTCGCAGCAGGATGAGAGAGCTGTTTGCACGCACTCTGTGAGCACGAGAGGCAAAGCCTGAACCCTGGTTTGGGAGAAAATTAACCACGTCTGGCCTAATGCGGCAACATGCCGCTGGAGCATCACAAGACCGAACCAAGACGCGCGAAGCTGGACTTCATCGCGCTGCTGCTGCGCAAGGATACGCTTGCCGCGTTCCTGCTGTTCGTTGTCGCACTGCTGCTCTGCATCTGGTTCGATGGCTTCGAAGCGATCGCCACCTTCCTTGGCTATCACGAGACATGGTATGCTGACGAGTTCGTCGCGGCATTTCTGCTTGCGCCGTTCAGCATCACCTTCGTTGCCGTGCGCTGCCTCGCCGAAGCCCATAACGAACTCCAGCTTCGCAAGCAGGCGGAAGCAAAGCTGGACCAGATGGCGCTCCACGATCCGCTGACCGGCCTGCCCAATCGCCGCAGTGCCTGTCTTAGCCCCCTAGAACTGTGCCACTGTGTTTTCGAGGAAGGAGCATGAGA
>CAYPFE010000289.1:0-4632 GCA_964409895.1 uncultured Novosphingobium sp. | reverse complement strand
CCCCGCGCGAGGAACGCGTGCTGCGCATGCGCTTCGGCATCGGCATGAACACCGATCACACGCTGGAGGAAGTCGGCCAGCAGTTCTCGGTCACCCGCGAACGCATCCGCCAGATCGAAGCGAAAGCGCTGCGGAAGCTGAAGCATCCGAGCCGGTCGCGGAAGATGCGGTCTTTCCTGGATCAGTGAGTTAGCGTGACGGCATAGCGTCCGACGCCGGCAGCGCCGTGATTGACCAGAACGCATGACCATTCGAATGAGCTGTCAATAATGACGATCTCTTCGCAACTCGCCAGACTGTCCGTCGTCAATTCGGCCATCCACTGAAGGGCGCTGTTATCACAGCGAACCGATGGCATGGCGCTTTCGTCATCAGGAAACCATAGACAGTTCCTTCAGGCAGAGATGTCAGGAACTCCTCCACCTTGGTCTCCGTAAGCACGCCCGGCGATAGTATGCCCCTTCGCGCAGTGTCAGAAAGAACCCGGAAAACAGAATTCCAGCGCGTCAGGAGCTGAACTTTTTCCGATTTCGAAAGGACATCGTAAGGAATGCCAGCAAGAGCAAGTCGATCAGTAAGGTGCGTTGACAAGAAGGCTTCTCCGACAGAGGCGTCCATCCGAATGGCAGATGAGGCTGGCACATGTGAGAGGGCGACCCTCTGCGGCTTCGTGCCAAATTCATAAGGACCGCGAGCGACGCCCATCTTGCCATTTTGCCGGCACACGGCGCGTCACTGTCCACAATGCGCACTACCGGATAGCAGATGAGTGTCGATAAACAATGGGAGCAACCTTTCCCAAGCCGCGCCTTGCGACTCGTCCGGCAACCAGTTAAGAGCACGTTGTTCGCGTGACTGACGAGACAGGCGGAGTACCGCCGTGGAGCGCGAATTGTTGTTTGCCGCTCGTCTGGGCACCCTCTAAAATCAAAGGTGTGCCATGCGCATAGCGATCGCCTCTGATCATGCCGCCGTCGGCCTCAAAGCCGAACTTGCGGCCTGGATTTCCGAACTGGGTCACGAGGTCGCCGATCTTGGCCCTAACAGCACGGATTCGGTCGACTACCCTGACTACGGCTACAAGCTGGCCGATGCGATTGCATCGGGTGAGGCAGAGCGCGGGATCGCGCTGTGCGGCACCGGGATCGGCATCTCCATCGCGGTCAACCGCAATCCGGCGGTGCGTTGCGGCGTCGTGTCGGAGCCGCTTTCGGCCAAACTCACCCGCGAGCACAACGACGCCAACTGCATCGCCATGGGCGCGCGGCTGATCGGCATCGAGATGGCCAAGGCCTGCGTCGAGGCATTTCTATCCACTCCGTTCGGCGGCGACCGCCATGCCCGCCGCGTCGACAAGCTGTCCAACCCCCAGACATCCAGGCAGACCGCATGACCACCGATACACTCGACCCCGTTCGTTCCGCCGGCTTCTTCACTGCAAGCCTCGCCGAGACCGATCCCGAGATCGCGGGCTGGATCGGCATGGAGCTTGGCCGTCAGCGCGACAAGATCGAGCTGATCGCCTCGGAAAACATATGCTCCAAAGCAGTGCTCGAAGCTGCGGGCTCGGTACTCACCAACAAATATGCCGAGGGCTATCCGGGCAAGCGCTATTACGGCGGTTGCGAATATGTCGACGAGATCGAACTGCTGGCGATCGAACGCGGCAAGCAGCTGTTCGGCGCCAACTTCGCCAACGTCCAGCCCAATTCGGGCAGCCAGATGAACCAGGCCGCGTTCCTGGCGTTGCTGCAGCCGGGCGATACCTTCATGGGGCTCGACCTTGCCGCCGGCGGTCATCTGACGCACGGCTCGCCTGTCAACATGAGCGGCAAATGGTTCAAGCCGGTCGCCTACACGGTTCGGCCCGACGATCACCTGATCGACATGGACGAGGTCGCCCGCATTGCCCGGGAGAACAGGCCGAAGCTCATCATCTGCGGCGCGACGGCCTATTCGCGCCACTGGGATTTCAAGCGCTTCCGCGAGATCGCCGACGAGGTCGGCGCCTACCTTCTGGCCGACATGAGCCACTTTTCGGGCCTCGTCGCAGGCGGTGCCCACCCCTCGCCGGTGCCGCACGCGCATGTCACCACCACGACGACGCACAAGAGCCTCAGAGGCCCACGCTCCGGCATCATCCTCTCCAACGACGAGGACATCGCCAAGAAGATCAATTCGGCGATCTTCCCCGGCATGCAGGGCGGCCCGCTGATGCATGTCATCGCCGCCAAGGCGGTGGCCTTCGGCGAGGCGCTGAAGCCCGAATTCAAGGCCTATGCCCGAGCTGTCGTCAAAAATGCCAAGGCGCTGGCCGCGAGCTTGCAGGAGAACGGGCTCGACATCGTTTCGGGCGGCACCGACAACCACCTGATGCTGGTCGACCTCAGGCCCAAGCAGGTCAAGGGCAAGCATGCCGAAAAGGCACTCGATAGGGCCTCGATCACGTGCAACAAGAACGCTATTCCCAACGATCCGGAAAAGCCGTTCGTCACCTCCGGCATCCGCCTTGGTTCACCCGCCTGCACCACGCGCGGCTTCGGCCCTGACGAATTCCGTCTGGTCGGCGAGCTGATCGCGGAAGTCTGCGAGGGTTTGAAGAAGAACGGTGCGGATGGCGACGCCCAGATCGAGGCGAGCGTCGCCGCCCGCGTCAAGGAACTCTGCGCCCGCTTCCCGATCTACGAAGGGATGTAAGGGTTGAGGTGTCCTTTCTGTGCGCATGAAGACACCCAGGTAAAGGACTCTCGTCCGGCGGAGGACAGCACGGCCATCCGCCGGCGCCGCCAATGCAACAGCTGTGGCGCGCGTTTCACGACGTTTGAACGCGTGCAGCTTCGCGAGATCGTGGTGCTGAAGAACGACGGCGAGCGAGAGCCCTTTGCAAGGGCCAAGATCGACCAATCGGTCACGCTGGCCTGCCGCAAACGCAGCATCGAGCCCGAACAGATCGACCAGCTCGTCTCCGGCATCCAGCGGCAGGTAGAAACGCTTGGCGAGAGCGAAGTGACGTCGCGCGCCATCGGCGAGATGGTGATGGACGGGCTGAGACAGCTCGACAGCGTAGCCTATATCCGATTCGCGTCGGTCTATCGCGAGTTCAGCGAGGCAAGCGACTTCGAGGAAATCGCCAGCACACTCCAGAACGACAGTGGGCGGGATGGCGGATAGTCCCGCCCAGCCGGTTATCGTCCTTGTCCGCCCGCAGCTTGGCGAGAATATCGGCAAGGCAGCGCGCGCCATGCTCAACTTCGGGCTGACCGGGATGCGCCTGGTCGCACCTCGCGATGGCTGGCCCAACCCCAGCGCCGGACCGGCTGCGGCAGGAGCCGACGAGGTGCTGGAGCGCGCGACATTGCATGAATCGCTCGCCGATGCGGTGTCGGATTGTGCTCACGTCTACGCCACGACCGTCCGCAAACGCGGTGTGACCAAGCCGGTGGTGACGCCGCAGGAGGCGGCTGCGGAAATCCATGCAGCCAGCGGCGGCTCTGCTATCGTCTTCGGGCCCGAGCGTTCCGGCCTCGAGACGGAGGAAGTCGCACTTGCCAGGGCCATCCTGACGGTTCCGGTCAATCCGGAATTCGCCTCGCTCAATCTCGCGCAGGCCGTGATCCTGTGCGCTTACGAATGGTCGAAGCTGACCGCGATGGAAATGCCGACTGCCGGGGACTTGCTGCCTCCAGCCCCTCAGGAGGACCTGGAAGGCCTCGTCGCCCATTTCGAAGCCCTGCTCGAACCGCGCAACTATTTCTGGCCGGAATCGCGTGCCGCCGCCTCGCGCCGGACGCTTCGCAACATGCTGACCAAGCCGGCATGGAACAGTCTGGAAGTGCGCACCCTGCGCGGTATCCTTAGCACGCTGGAAAAGAAGAAGCCCGGCAAGCGTGACTAGCCGTCCCGAAGCCGGTCCCATTCCTCGAATTCGTAGGCAATAGACCCTTCGACAAGCCGGTCCCAGATATCCGCGACAGTCGCAGCGGGCAGGCCAAGTTCCTGTGCCCGGTTAACGGCATTGGCGATTACGTTCGCCTTGCGCTCCTCATCGCGCACCGTCCCACGATCCGGCTTGATCCGTGCTGCCGCCCGCATGTAGGCGAAACGCCGGGCGAGCAGGCCAAGCAATTGGGCATCGGTCGCATCGACACCGGCGCGGACCTCTTCCATCGTCTGGCAGTTATCGGGGCGGGCAGGTTCGTCGGCCATGGCACGCCCCCTATCGGCTTGACGCACCCGCGTCGAGTAGGGTCCGCAAGGCTTGACAATCCTGCCCCTTCCCCTATTGGCCGCGCCTTCACTTCGGCCCCGCCATGCGCGGGTGTTTCCGATTGGCCCCGCACTCCGGTGAAGCGGCGGCCGCATCCGGCACCAGGCCGGTTGGTGCGTTTCCGGGCAAGAGCCGCAGCCACGGTGGCAGCGGCAGCGAATTGGAGTACGACATATGTCGAAGCGCAAGAGCGCCAAGTACAAACTCGACCGCCGCATGGGCGAGAACATCTGGGGCCGTCCCAAGAGCTCGGTCAACCGCCGCAGCTATGGCCCCGGCCAGCACGGCCAGCGCCGCAAGGGCAAGCTTTCCGATTACGGCATCCAGCTTCGCGCCAAGCAAAAGCTCAAGGGCTATTACGGCGA
>CAYPFE010000288.1:0-4659 GCA_964409895.1 uncultured Novosphingobium sp. | reverse complement strand
CCTGCCTTACCGCAATCCGCGGCTGGCGGCGAAACAGGCGGCGACCCTTCAGGTCATGTCGGACAACCGGCTGCTGCTCGGCGTCGGCGTCGGCTACATGCAGGCCGAATTCGAAGCGCTCGGCGTCGATTTCAGGGAGCGCGGCGCGCTGATGGACGAGGCGATCGAGACGATCCGTCTCGCCTGGAGCGGCGGCGCCGTTTCGGCAATGGGCAGGCATTTCGACGCCAACGATGTCGAGCCGCGCCCGGTGCCCGACCAGCCCCCGCCGATCTGGGTAGGCGGGGGCAGTGACCGCGCGCTGGAGCGCGCCGCCGTCCATGGCGACGGTTGGGTGCCCTATTTCGTGGTCCCGACCAACAGCCCCGATGTGCGCCGCTCCGCCGTGGTCGACATGGAGCATTTCGGTGAGAAGCTGGGCAAGCTGCGCGCGCGGCGTGAGGAGCTGGGCCGCACCGGTCCCTTCGACCTCGCGGTTGCCCCGCCCTTTCGACCGAAGGAAGCCAGCCGCGAAAATGCGGAGAAATTCCTCGGCGAAGTCAGCCAGCTTGCCGAACATGGCGTCAACTGGATCTGGACGTCGATTCCGGCGCCGGGCGTCGAGGAATATTGCGATCTCGTACGCTGGTTCGGCGAGGACATCGTTCAGGCCTGGAACAGGTCCTAGAAAAAGAAGATGCTGGCCCAGCCGATATAAATGCCGAGCAGGCAGGCACCCGAAAGAGTGCTGGTGAACGGTTTGAATTCCTTGCGCTTCTTTTCAGCAGAAGGGATGCCGGAAATTTGCGCGGCACGCGGTTCGGCCTCGAACTGCCCAAGGTAGAAGTCGTCGTCAGAGGACGTGGAAGCGCCCTGAAACGTCATCGCCAATCAGCCCGCGAACCAGCCATGATGCGCAACGGCAACAACCGCAACGATGCCCACCTTGTGGCGAGAAAGCGTTTGTATGAAAGTAGACATAGTGTTCCCCCTTATGAATACTTGTGCTTCCCTAAGTGTTTCCCGTTAATTTGAAGTATATGCGGAAAGAACGATTTCCGCTGCCCCGCTGCAATCCCTCTTGCGCTGCCAGACATGGACCTTGAGCCGATTCGCGCTAGACTGCGTGAATATGGGCCGGACACCGGCAGGGAGAGGCAGCAATGAACGAAATTACTCCGATCGCGCGGGACAGCGAAGTCGAAAAGAAGGCACTCGCCTGGATGGAAGACCCGCTCGAGGCGCTGGGCATGTCAAATACCGCGATCCACTCGGTCGAGCGAGACGAAGCCGAAGCGGTGCAGCTTGCCGCCTTCAACATTCGCCTTGAACAGCGCCGCCAGCAGATCGAAACACTTGAAAAGCTCGCCTCAAGCCAGAATTTCACGCAGGCCGCGACACTCGACGATGCCGCCGAGGTGCTGTTCACGCATGACGTCTACAAGTCCTATCCGGCCTCGCTACTCGCCAAGCAGAAATTCGGCCGGCTTACCAAGTGGCTGTCGCGCCTCACCACCGTGGACCTCTCTGGCTTCGACGCCTCAGGCTGCGAATCGATCGACGACTGGCTCTTGAAGCTGCGCGCGGACACCGCGCTGGACGTTGCCACCTCGTCGGGTACCAGCGGCACCATGTCGTTCTTCCCGAAGACCGCGAAGGACTACCTGACCTCGGTCCGCATGCTGCGGCTCCAGCTGACCCAGCAATGGGGCGAAACCTACAGCCGTGAGCATTTCGACGAATCCTACCACGTGCTCACACCCTTCTATAACGACGGCTTCAGCACGGTGGCGCGGCTGCCGCATTACTTCCACGACGTGTTCTGCAAGGGTGACCCGGAACTGCTGCACACCGCCCTCCCCTACCGCGCCAGTGCGGACCTGATGTACCTCGCCGCCCGGGTGAAGCAGGCGCAGTCGAAGGGTGACACCAGCCGCATCGACGTGCCCGAATCGATCCTCGCCCGGCGCGGCGAATGGGAGAAGCTGCAGGCCGAAATGCCGGGACTTCAGTCGGATTTTATCCGTTCCATGGTGCCGCAGCTCGAAGGCGAGCGAGTGCTGGCGCTCGGCATCACTGTGATGTTCTACGAGATCGCCAAGGCTGGCCTCGAAGCCGGAGGGCGCGCCAATTTCGCGCCCGGCTCGGCAGTGGTCGGCGGTGGCGGCGGCAAGGGCGTGAAGCTGCCGGACAATGTCGACGACGTGATCTGCGACTTCTTCGGCGTCGATAGCGTTCGCGGATCCTACGGGATGAGCGAACAGAACTTTTACTGCAACAGCTGCGAAGTAGGCCATTACCACGTCCACCCCTGGGTCGCGGTGCTGCTGCTCGATCCCGACAGCGGCAAGCCGATGCCGCGCAGCGGCCAGCAGACCGGGCGCGCCAGCTTCTTCGATCCGACACAGGACGGCGCCTGGGGCGGCATCATCAGCGGCGACCGGATCACCGTCGACTACGAGCCATGCGAATGCGGACGCACGTCCTTGCACATCCACAAGCAGATCATGCGCTTCGCCGAACTCACCGGCGAGGACGACAAGATCACTTGTGCTGCGACCCCGCAGGCGCAGGATGACGCGCTCGGCTTCCTGACAACGCTATAGCTCAGAGGAATCAAACACTTGACAGCACGCGATGGTACAGCGCCGTTCGGCGAGTGGCGGCGGCATGGCTGGATCGTGCTGCCGTGCTTCACCGGAAACCTGCTCGGTTCGATTCACGCCTACTCCTTGGGCGCCATGGTCACCCCGCTGGAAGCCGAATTCGGCTGGACCAGGTCCGGGATCACCGCCGGCCTGCTCATCATCTCGGTCGTCGCCATTTTCGTGGCTCCGGCCGTCGGCATGGCAGTGGACCGCTTCGGTCCACGCCGCGTCGCGATACCCGGCATCGCATTCCACTGCCTCGCGCTCGGCCTGTTGTCGACGACGGGGGGGGACTTGTGGAATTGGTGGGCGCTGTGGCTGTTCCTCGCCTTCTCCAACATGTGCATTGCACCGATGCTGTGGACAGCCGCGATCAACTCCCGGTTCGACCGCAATCGCGGCATGGCGCTGGCGCTCATCCTTTGCGGCACCAGCGTAGGCGCTGCAACAATACCGCTGATCACAACCATGCTGATCGACGCGCAGGGCTGGCGCGGGGCCTACATAACTCTTGCGCTGATTGGCTTCATGACCGCCATGCCGCTGATCCTGCTGCTGTTCACGGACCACAGGCCCCCGGACGCGGCGGATGCACCGCCAGTCGCTGAGGAAGGCACAAGCCGTTTGCGCGCGGTACGCACCGCAGCCTCGTCGCCGCGCTTCCTCAAGCTTGGAGGCGCTGTTCTCATGTTCACGACGGCGCTTTGCGTATTCACGACCAACGGCGTGCCGGTCCTGCTGGGCGAAGGCTTCGACGCAGTTGCCGCCGCAAGCATCGCCGGAGCGACCGGGATAGGCTCACTGTCCGGGCGGCTGCTGGGCGGATTCCTGCTCGACCGCTACGAAGCCAGAAAAGTCGCCGCGATCGCCGTCACTCTGCCTGCTGCTGCGTGCGGCCTGCTGCTCGCCACCGAAGCCTCGCTTCCTGTCGCAACGGTTGCGTTCTTCATGATCGGCCTTTCTTCCGGGGTAGAATACGACGCCTGCGCCTATCTCGCCGCACGGCATTTCGGCATGCGGCACTTCGGCGCCTTGTTCGGGATCATCACGGGTTTCATCCTGTTGAGCAACGGCATAGGCCCCGCCGGCTCCAATCTCGTCTATGACCTTCTGGCCAGTTACGAGCCGGTGATATGGACCGCGATGGGGATGTTCCTCGGCTCATCGGTTTTGTTCTACCTGCTTGGCTCCTATCCGGAACGGATCGAACAAGGTGAGGCGACCGGTGCGCAATGATCGATCCCTCCTGTCATGTCCGGGCACCGGGAATCCTGACCACACGAAAAGGCGCATATCCGTTAACCGCCCTCGTTAGACCGGAATTCACCCTGGTGTGATGCCTTTTACAGGAAACATGCAAGGAGAACGCCCTGCACGCCTGCGGGGAACTAGGCGGCACATGTCAAACCTGACCTGTCGAACCTGTGCCAATTGGGAAGCCATTTTCGCCGGTGGAGCGAAGAGCGAAGGGCTGTGCCGCAAGCTCGCCCACAACACGACGTTTCATGGATGTCCGATCACCGACGCGGGCGGCTGGTGCGAAGACTGGTTCGAGAAAGGCCACTATCTCGGTCGCGACGGTTCGGTTCATGCCGAGCGGCGGGCAAATGCCCGTACGCCTGCCGACTGCCCTGCCCGCCTGCAGACGTCCAGCGGAGACTGGCAGGTCCGGCTGGCCGATCTTTCCGAAGGAGGCGCGCGCCTGCTGTTTCACGATCCTCCACAGGAAGGCGCGGCCGCGCTGCTCGCGTGGCGGTCTCATGAAGTCTTATGCACAATTGCATGGAGGGGCGAGAACTCATGCGGGGTGACCTTCGAGAAACCCATTTCCCGCGAACTCGTCATCGAAACGACCGGCGGCTATCTCGGATCATCCACGCCGGTTGGCAACATGGCCAATATACCCGTCGGCACGAAGCGCGTGAGGCGTAGGAGCGGCTGACAGGCTTTATCGTCTCGACTTCGCTAGACTCGAACGCCTAGGCTCAGGACTCATTGATCACAACCAGTAGCAGACGGTTGCGGCGATGGA
>CAYPFE010000287.1:0-4691 GCA_964409895.1 uncultured Novosphingobium sp. | reverse complement strand
GCTGTGGTCACCGGTGGCGGCAGGGGGCTGGGACGTGCCTATGCGCTGCTGCTCGCTTCGCGCGGCTGCAAGGTGATCGTCAACGACCCCGGCGTCACCCGCCATGGCAACGACACCACCGAGGTTCCGGCACAGGACGTGGCCGACGAGATCCGCCGGATGGGCGGCGAGGCCATCGCCAATCTCGATTCGGTCTCCAGTCCGGAAGGAGGACAGGCGATCATCGACACGGCGGTGAGCAATTACGGCAAGGTCGATATCGTCATCAACAATGCCGGGATCAACGTCAACGGACCCTTTGCGGACTACACCTGGGACCAGTTCCTGACGACCTTCAACGTCCATGTCGGGGGCTCGTTCCACGTCACCCGCGCCGCCTGGCCGCTGATGCAGGAAGCTGGCTATGGCCGCATCGTCATGACCAGCTCGATCGCCGGGCTTTACACCAGCGCCACCAACCTGGCCTATTCGGTGAGCAAGGCGGGGCTGATGGCCTTTTCCAACGTGCTGGCGATCGAAGGTGCGGACCATGGCATCAAGAGCAACGCGATCATCCCGTCCGCCGTCACCCGCCTTTCCGAAGGCATAGACACGTCGAACTTCCCGAAGATGACGCCCGAACAGGTCGCGCCCACGGTCGCCTGGCTGGTTCACGAAAGCTGCACGGCATCAGGCGAGATGTTCGTGCCGCTGGCCGGCCGCGTCGGCAAGGCCTATGTCGCCGAGACGCGCGGCGCCTGGCAGGACGAATGGGCAATCGAGGATATCCCAGCCCGGCTTGCCGAGATCGAGGACACCAGCCAGCAGGTGGTGTTCCCGCCCTTCCCCAGCGGCTTCTTCGACCATCTCAACTACAGCTTCGAGATGGCGCGGGGCAAATAAGCGCGCATGGCGGTCCTCACCGGCATACGGATCGTCGAACTCGCCGAAAGCGTCGCGGGCGAATATTGCGGCAAGCTGCTGGCCGATTTCGGCGCCGAGGTGGTCAAGATCGAGCGTCCCGGAAGCGGCAGCCCGACGCGCCGCCTCGCGCCGGTGATCGAGGGTCAGAACGGAGAGAGCGAAAGCGCGGTCTTCGCCTACCTCAATACAAACAAGAAGTCGGTGGAGATCGACCTCGATATGCCAGAAGGTCTCGCCGATGCCCGCGCGCTGATCGGTTCGGCTGCAGCGGTAATCGACGACCACAGCGATGCCTGGTTGCGAGGTCGCGGCTTCAGTTCTGAGACTTTCGCCACCGACTTCCCGAACGCCGTATTCTGCTCGGTCACGCCCTTCGGCCTCGGCGCGCCCGCCGATTACGATGCTGCGGCCAGCCTGACCGCATTTCATGCCAGCGGCTGGGGCTATCACATGGCGCCGCTCGACGGACCGCCGAGGCCGCCCCTCAAGGGCCCGGGCCGCTTCCTTGCGGAACTCGACGGCGGGCTCGATGCCGCGATCGGACTGATGGCGGCACTGATCGGGCGCGAGCGCGGTGGCGGCGGCGACTGGCTCGACACCTCCTGCCAGGCAGCAATGGTCGGCAGGGCGGACCATATCGTCGGACGAGTGCTGGCAGGCGAAATGGATGCGGGGCCCTCTCGCGAAGTCTATGCCCGCCGCGAACCGACCGGCGCCTACCGCTGTGCCGATGGCGACATCCACCTCTACGCCACGCCAGTTCACTGGCAGCCGATCCGCGAGCTGTTGGGCAATCCGGAATGGACCGAGAAGTACCCGGCGGACTGGCTGTTCCGGACGACGCCCGAGCTGGTGAGCGAGTTCCGTGAGCATTTCATCGCATGGGCCGCAGACAAGCAACGCGACAAGCTGTGCGAAGAAGCGCAGGTGCTGGGCATCCCGATCGTCGCGGTGAATGCAGCGAGCGACCTGGCGACGTCCGAACAGCTTGCCGCGCGGGGGTTCTTCCAGGAACTGGAGCACCCGGTGCTGGGCAAGGCGAACTATCCCACCGTGGCCTACAAGCTCAGCAAGACGCCAGTGCGGCTGACCAGTCCCGCGCCGGCGCTGGGTCAGGACAATGGGATTGCGGCAGATGGCGCTCCTGCCCCCACCGGCCAATCCCCTGCGCGCGCCGGCAAGGGCCCTCTCGCCGGTATCCGCGTGCTGGCGCTGACCAAGGTCTGGGCGGGGCCCTTCGCGGTCAAGCTGTTGGCCTTCCTTGGCGCGGAAGTGATCAAGGTCGAAAGCCGCAAGACGCTCGATTCGATGCGCACCTTCCTCTCCGACGATCCGGACCGGGTGCCGATCTTCCAGAGCCTCAGCCCGCAGATGAAGAGCGTCGCCATCGACATGAAGTCCGAAGCGGGCATGAAGCACCTGCGCGGGCTGATCGCGCTGTCAGACGTGGTGATCGACAACCTTCGTCCCGGAGCGATGGAGCGCATGGGTCTGGATTACGAGGGACTGCGCGCGATCCGCGAAGACATCGTCGCGGTGTCGCTGAAGATGCACGGCGGCGAGGGCCCGCTGGCACACCAGACCGGCTATGCCCCGAGCTTCGCGGCCTTGTCCGGCATGAACGGCCTCGTCGGATACGAGGGCGAGACGCCGATGGGCATGCACCAGTTCTATGGCGACACCACCGCTGGCGCGGCCATCGCCATGGGCGCGCTCGCCGCGCTGATGCACCGGGAGCGCACCGGCGAAGGCCAGTTCGTCGACGTATCCGCAACCGAGGCGATCTCGGCGATGATCGGTGACAGCCTGCTTGCCTACAGCCTGACCGGCGAAACACCGGTGAACGAAGGCAACCGCCATGCGGACATGGCGCCGCACGGTACCTTCCCCTGCAAGGACGGCGACTGGATCGCCATTGCGACGGATACGCAAGAGGCTTGGCTGGCGCTGTGCGCTGCCCTCGAAGCGGACGCTCTGGCCGACGATCCGCGCCTCGCGACGCTCCCGGACCGGCAGCAAAACCTCGCTGCACTCGACGATGAGCTGTCGCGACTTACCGAATCCCGCCATGCCGCGCCTCTGGCGGCCCAACTGCGCCAGGCCGGCGTTCCCGCGGTGAGGAGCCACAATTCGCTGCAACTGATTTCCGATACGCTGCTGTGGCAACGCGGCTGTTTCACCACGGTCGAAACCGTCTGGGGCTCGACTCGCCCGATCGTCGGCCCGCCGTGGCGCTTTGCGCGTGCCGGGCTGTCGGTGGAACGCGGCGCACCGGACCTCGGCGGCGACAACCGTTACGCCTATTGCGAGCTGCTGGGGCTGAGCGAAGAGGAATTGCAGAGACTGGTCGACGAAGGCGTGGCACATTAGGATCAGGCCGGGAGAAAGACGCATGGCGGAAGACAAGGATTTCGGACAGCCGCAGGTCTTGGTCGACAATCAGCAATTCACCGAAAGCCCGCGCTGGCACGAGGGAGCGTACTGGTTTTCCGACATTGCCACGGGAGACGTCTGCCGCGTGACGCTCGAAGGTGGGCGAGAGGTCTGGATCTCGGGAATGAAGGCCCCATCCGGCCTCGGCTGGACGCAGGACGGTGACATGCTGCTCGCCTGCCTGTTCGACTCCACCGTCTGGCGGATCGGGCCGGACCGGGTGCCCCGCCCCTTTGTCACTCCGGAACAGCACGGCACCAGTGGCACCAACGACATGGCTACGGCGGGTTCGCGCAGCTATGTCACCTGCTCGGGCTACACGCTGGAAGAGGGCGACGACGGCTCCGACACCGACCATTCGGATGGCTGCATCCTGCTGATCGAGCACGAGACGGGCGCATGTCGCAAGGTCGCGGAAGAACTCAAGATGCCCAACGGCATCGCCATTTCGCCGGACGGCAAGGTGCTGACCGTCTCCGAACTCTTCGCCGCGCGCATCCTGCGTTACGATATCGAGCCCGACGGCAGCCTGTCCAACCACCGGGTGTTCCTGGAACCCGGTTACATGGTCGACGGGCTGTGCCTCGATGCCGAAGGCGGATTGTGGTTCGGCGGCAGCACCAACGGCGACCGCTTCCAACGCGTCGATGCTGAGGGCAATCCGGCGGGGCATGTGAAGATCGAGGGCTTCACCCCGATCGCCCCGATGCTCACCGGGCCGGACGGGCGCACTTTGCTTTTGTGCTGCAACCACATCGACGAGCCGCAGGACATCATCCTCGGCAAGGCGAAAGCGCAGATCCTGACAGTGCGGGTGGACGTCCCGGCGGCGGCACAGGCGGAACGGGCGGGCGGATAGACCTCAGCCAAACTCCTCTTTCCGTTCGCCCTGAGCCTGTCGAAGGGCCGCTTTTTTCTCACGCCGGAACTGGAAGGAAAAGGACAGTGCTTCGACAAGCTCAGCACGAACGGATCTTGTCCGAAATCCTGATCAACCCCTCTCCGCCCAACTCAGGTCGATCAGCCCCTCGTCGCCCGAGAGCGCCGGGAAGTTCGGGTCGCGGCCTTGCTGCCAGCTGGCAACGCCTTCCTTGAAGTCCTCGCCGACGAATGTCGCATTCATCAGCTCGCCAGCGCGGTCATATGCTTCGAACAGGCCGCTCATCATGTCGCGCCACATCTGCGCCTTGATCGTGCGCATCGCACTGGGCGCACATTTCGTCGCGAGTTGCAGCGCATAGGCGTGCGCTTCGTTCAAGAGCTCGGCATGGGGGACGACGCGGTTGACCAGGCCGATCTCCTTGGCCTCGGGAGCACGCACCAGCCGCCCCGAGAGCAGCAGGTCGGTCGCATGC
>CAYPFE010000286.1:0-4710 GCA_964409895.1 uncultured Novosphingobium sp. | reverse complement strand
ACAGGCCAGGCTGGAGAAAAGCTACGCCTGGATCGACGGCTGGCTGCAATTCTATCCGCCGATGGATCACGTCTCGCTTATCGAATGCGCGGCAGCGCCCGCGCTGTTCTATGCCGACTGGGTGCATCCCATCGGCGACCATTTCGAGCGTCTGCAGATCTGGCGCGCGCATTTGCTCAACCGGCCGGCCGTCGCCCGCTGCGTCGAGGACGCGCGGCCCTACCGCGAGCATTTCCCGCCGGGTGCACCCGACCGCGACTGAGGAGGACCACATGGCAGACAATGCGCTCACCGGCTCGGAAGGCGGCTGCAGCTGTGGAAATGTGCGCTTTCGCCTCAAGGCCGAACCGATCAGCGTCAATTGCTGCCACTGCCAGGACTGCCAGCGCCAGACCGGCTCCGCTTTCGCGATCAACATCCTGATCGAGACTGAGAACATCGAAGTGCTGGGCGACCAGCCGGAACCTGTCGAATATGATTCCGGGAGCGGCATGGGGCAGCAGAACTTCCGCTGCCCGCACTGCAAGGTCTCGGTGTGGAGCATCTACAACGCCGCGGGAGACGGCGCCCGCTTCGTGCGCGCAGGAGCTCTCGAAGATGCCGCACAGGTCTCGCCCAATGCCCATATCTTCACCGCCAGCAAGCTGCCGTGGCTGCCGATCCCCGAGGGAGTCCCTCAGTTTCCCGGCTTCTATACCGGCAAGGACATCGTCCCCACCTTCGGTGAGGAAGGTGCAGCGCGCTGGAAGAAGGCGTTGGGGCGGTAATTCAGGCGAAAGCCGCCGCCCGCCTCAGCAGCTGGTAGGCCTCGACCACCTGCCCCAGCCGGGTCTCGTAACCCCGGTCGCCGCCGTTGTGGTCGGGGTGATACTTGCGCACCAGCAGCGCATAGCGCGCCCGCAGGTCCTTGCGGGTGGCATCGATGGCAAGGCCCATGACGTCGAACGCCCGGCGTTCCTCTGCCGAGACCGGTACGCCGTCCTTGCGCTGTTCCGGATTGACCGCGCGGCGCACGCCTTCCTTGATCTCGCGCGCCCTCGCGCCGATCGCGTCGAGCGGGTCGGCGAAATCCGCCCAGCGCGGTGCCCCGTCGACACCGGCCGTTGGGTGAAACGCCCGGCTCTGGCTGTCCCAGCCCCTCAGCGGCGACTGCGCGTGGAGGATATCCTCCGCGTCCATGCCTTCGAAGAAATCGTAGCCCGAATTGAACGCGCGGACGTGCTCGAGACAGAACCACAGATAGTCGCCTGGCCCGTCGAAACCGGCAGGCCGGGGACCGGGCGCGCGGAATTCGCCCGCTTCCTCGCAATCGTGCCAATAGCACGCCCTGCCGTTCGCCTCGTGGCGTCCATGAAGCCTGCCATGTCTCATCAGGATCGAACCTTGGCTTCACCATGGCGGCTGATGGCCCTAAAGGGAACCCCGAGAGGATGATGATGCCAGGACCAATCGAACAGGAAATCCGCCAGATGCTGAGCAATGCCTTCGCGCCGACAAGGCTCGAAGTCACCAACGACAGCGCCAGCCATCACGGCCACGCCGGCGACGACGGCAGCGGCGAATCGCACTTCACGGTGGAGATCGAAAGCGCCGCCTTCGCGGGCGTCGCCCGGCTTCAGCGCCAGCGCATGGTCAACGCCGCGCTCGGCGACATCCCCGGCCAGCGCGTCCACGCGCTCGCGATCAGGGCGAAGGCGCCGGGCGAGTGATGCGGCTGCGCAGGGCCGCCCGTGTCGTGCTGACCGGCCCGGACGGGCGCGTGCTGCTGTTCCGCTGCACCCCCGAGGGCTACGACCCGTTCTGGATCCTGCCCGGCGGCGAATGCGACCTGGACGAGGCGTTCGACGAGGCCGCAAGTCGCGAACTTCTGGAAGAAACCGGGATCAGGGCGCACCCTGAGCCGCTCGATCACATCGTCGAGGCCGAATTCGAATATCTTGGCGAGCCAGTGAAATCGCTCGAACACTACTTTCACCACCGCACTGTCTACACCGAGATCGACACCGGCGGCCACACTGAGCTCGAACGCGAGATATTGGTCGAGCATCGCTGGTTCGTGGCGGAGGAGCTGAAAGGCTGGCACGAGACGATCTACCCGCTCAATCTCGCCCGGCTACTAGCGCGGATCGAATCGCGCGCCTGATCAGGCGGCTCTCCAATCGATCCATGCGCCATGGGCGTGGGACGCGGCGAGGAGGGTCCAGTCGCCACCTTGCGGCCAGGTCCGTACCTTCAGCGCGTGGGCCAGCACCGAACGGTCACCTTCGAGCGATATCCAGGCCAGCGCGCGATCTTCGCTCGCCCCGGTGCCGTATTCCTCCATCGCGGCCTCGATGCGCCGCTGCTGGTCTTCGGGGACATATTGCCAGACGACCGTATGCATCAGCACCCGCGTCGTCCCGGCTGGCTGGGGCTTCGCCAGCTCGGCTTCGACGAAATCCGCCGCGTTCATCGCGACGAGCTCGGGCGGCTGCACCTTCGCCGCCGCGATCGCCGCATCCAGCCGTTCGAAGCGAACTGCGTGTTCTTCCCAGATATAGGCCCTGAGGCGCAAGGCCTTGGCCGGATCGGCAAGGTCGACAGGCGCGACATCGCAACCCCTGAGCGATTCGAAGGCGATCCGGCTGGATGGCGGCGGATTGCCACGCCATTCGGGTGCGAAATGCATGGCCGCATCGCGCGGCCCGGTCCTCACACCGCCGAGATCGTAGGAATAACGCTCGATCATCAGGTTGATGCCGGCGCTGGAGCCGATCTCGAGGCATTCGAAGCGCGGCGGTAATCCTTGCGCCGCCAGCCAGAGCATCGCGCTCACATAGGTCGAGGAACGGCCCGCCTCGTTGGTTTGCGGCGGTCCGTCTAGCCAGGGTAACAGGAAGGCCTCGTGCCTGCGGATCGCTTTCGCCACTATTTCGAGGTCGTCCGCCTCCTCGCCCGCGTAGATCGGGATCAGCCCGGGCTCCTCGCCCGAAAGCCACAACCCGCGCAGCGCACCGGCCGATCGCAGCGGCACCGCATCGCCAAGTATCGCGCCCTGCCATTCGCGGATGCGCGCCAGAAAGGCGCCCGGTTCTCCCTGCCCGACCAGCTCGACAACCGCTTCGATCACGCGCGCCGTCGATGGCGAACCGTTCGCCCGGCAATAGGCGGCCTGATTGGCGTAAGCCTCGGCGACGGACAGATTGGCTTCGTGCTCGCGGGCCGATTGCGCGTCGTCGCCAAGCTGCTTCATGTTGCCCTTTCCGCGCATCAGCCGTAAGGCGCGCCCATCATGTCCAGACCGCTGACTTTCGCCGTGCCCAAGGGCCGGATTCTCGACGAGGCCCTGCCGCTGATGGCGCGTGCGGGGGTGGTACCGGAGGCGGAATTCCATGACAAGAAATCCCGCGCACTGTCCTTCGCGGTCGAAGGATCGGACATGCGGCTCATCCGCGTGCGCGCTTTCGATGTCGCCACCTTCGTTGCCCATGGCGCGGCACAGGTCGGCATCGTCGGCTCCGACGTTGTCGAGGAATTCGCCTATTCCGACCTCTACGCGCCCGTCGACCTCGACATCGGCCATTGCCGCCTGTCGGTCGCCGAGCCTGCCGATGCGAAGGGGGAGAACGGCGCCAGCCACACAAGGGTCGCCAGCAAGTATCCCAATCTCACTCGCCGTCACTTCGAACAGATGGGCGTGCAGGCCGAAGTCGTGAAGCTGAACGGCGCGATGGAGCTTGCCCCAATGCTCGGGCTTGCCAGCCGCATCGTCGACCTGGTTTCGACCGGACGCACGCTCAAGGAGAACGGACTGGTCGAAACCAGCACGATCCTCGAGATTTCCGCGCGACTGATCGTAAACCGCGCCGCCCTCAAGACCGACGAGCGTGTAGGCGAGCTGGTGGACCGCTTCCGCGCACTGGCAAGCGAAAGCGCGGAGGCAGGCTGATGCTGCGCCTGCAAACCAGCGACAAAACCTTCGAACAGGCCTTCCGCAAGCTCGTGCGCGACCGGCGCGAGGGCGATATCGATGTCGCACGCGACGTCGCCTCGATCATCGCCGACGTGCGCGGGCGAGGCGACGAGGCGCTGGCCGACTACTCGATCCGCTTCGACGATTATTCGCTATCCCAGGACGCGAACTGGCGGATTACACCCGAGGCCTGCAAGGCAGCCTACGATGCACTCGATCCGGAGCTGCGCGACGCTCTGGAATTTGCTGCGGCACGCATCCGCGCCTATCACGAGGCGCAGCTGCCAGCCGACCGCGACTACACCGACGATGCCGGGGTCAGGCTCGGCGCGAAGTGGCGGGCGGTAGATGCCGCCGGACTCTACATTCCGGGCGGACGGGCTTCCTATCCCTCATCGCTGCTGATGAACGCGATTCCAGCCAATGTCGCCGGCGTCGAGCGCCTCGTGGTCGTTACCCCGACACCCAAGGGCGAAGCCAACCCGCTGGTGATGGCGGCGGCCCACATCGCCGGAGTGGACGAAGTCTGGCGGATCGGCGGTGCCCAGGCGATCGCCGCACTGGCCTATGGCACGGATCGCATCAAGCCGGTCGATGTGATCACCGGTCCCGGCAACGCCTGGGTCGCGGAAGCCAAACGGCAGCTCTACGGCGTCGTTGGCATCGACATGGTGGCCGGGCCGAGCGAAATCCTGGTCATCGCCGATGGCGCGAACGATCCCGACTGGATCGCCATGGACTTGCTGAGCCAGGCCGAA
>CAYPFE010000285.1:0-4784 GCA_964409895.1 uncultured Novosphingobium sp. | reverse complement strand
AGCACTGTCTTCGGGAGGCAGGGGCCGGAGGTTCGAATCCTCTCTCCCCGACCATACATCTTCGCCATTCTGCCAGAGCAGGCCGCGATTGCGGACCGGCGCAACATTCCTTATCGATAAGCTCAAGCCGAAACCGGCACCGGGAGGGATGACATGCAGAAGATCGCGGAATTCCAGGGCAGCCTGATGAACCACCTCAACACGGTCTACCGGCCGGGCGAGCGCGACGCGGCGATCCAGGTGGCCGAGGCGATCGGCCTCACCGTCGTGGATTTGCCGCTGGACGAACACCATTCGATGCTCGCCGGCCACATGAATTCCGACGATCCCGACATCCTCAACAACGTCGTCTATTTCTTCGAGATGTCGCCGGTTCAGGCGAAGCTGGAAGAGGCGCTAAAGCAGCAGATCGAAGATGATCCCGAACTGCAGGCGGCGGTGGCGGGTTACCACGAAATCGCGGTCGGCCGTCCGGACAGCACCCCGCATATCGGGCTGCAGCTGCGCTCCAATGCGCAGCTCGACGCCATCAAGGAAAAGCTTGCCAATCTTCCAGCAGAGCTCAAGAACCGGGTCCGGGTGAGCGAAATGCCACCCTATGGCAGCGTCGGAGACTTCCCCGACATGCGCCAGGTCTTTGTCCACACCGACGTCTTCACGGCGGGTTCGGGCGCGATGGGACAAGTGATCGAACTGCAGGTCGAGCGCCAGCTCGCCTAACCACCCCGCAGCAGCTGCACGCCGTAGTCGCGTTCGAACAGGTAGAGCAGCAGCCGCGCGGCCTCTCCACGCGGTCCGGTGAGCCCTCCATCGCGTTCCATCAGCAGCCGCGCGTCGTCATGGGCGAGCGGCAGGAGCTGCTGGATCTGCTCCAGCGTGGCGAGCCGGAACGGCGTGTCGCCCGATTGGCGGGTGCCGAGCAGCTCCCCTCCCCCGCGCAATTCGAGGTCTTCCTCGGCAATGCGGAAGCCGTCCTGCGTCTCGCGCATCAGCGCGAGGCGCCGCTTCGCGGTTTCGCTGAGCGCATCGCCGCGCAGCAGCAGGCAGACCGACTTGCCCTCGCCGCGTCCGACCCGCCCTCTCAGCTGGTGGAGCTGGGCAAGGCCGAAGCGTTCGGCCTGCTCGATCACCATCAGCGTCGCGTTGGGCACGTCGACGCCGACCTCGATCACCGTGGTGGCGACGAGCAGCTTCGCCTTGCCGGAGGCGAAGAGTTCCATCGCCGCGTCCTTTGCCTCGGGCTTCAGCTGTCCATGCACCAGCACGACATCCGCGCCGAAGCGCTCCTTGAGCGCCGCGAAGCGCGCTTCGGCGGCGGCGATATCCTCGCTCTCGTTCTCGCGCACCATCGGGCAGACCCAATAGGCCTGCCCGCCGCTTTCCAGATGCCGCGCCAGCGCTCCGGTAACGTCGCCCATGCGCTCCGCCGCCACCACCCTTGTGTCGATCGCCTGCCGGCCGGGCGGCAGCTCGTCGAGCCGCGAGACGTCCATCTCGCCATATTGCGCCAGCGTCAGCGTCCGCGGGATCGGCGTGGCGGTCATCGCCAGGGTGTGAGGGCTGCGCCGACCCTTCTGCGACAGCATCAGCCGCTGGCCGACACCGAAGCGGTGCTGCTCGTCGATCACCGCCAGCGCGAGGTTCTTGTAGGATACGCTTTCCTGGAAAATCGCATGGGTGCCGACGAGGATATCGATGCTGCCGTCGAGCAGACCCATCAGGATCGATTCGCGCGGGCGTCCCTTGTCGCGGCCGGTGAGCAGCGCTATCCCTACGCCGGTCCCCTGCGCCAGTGCCATCAGGGTCGCATGATGCTGCCGGGCGAGGATCTCCGTCGGCGCCAGCAAGGCCGCCTGCGCGCCCGCCTCGACCGCCATCAGCATCGCCTGCAGCGCCACCACCGTCTTGCCCGAGCCGACATCGCCCTGCAGCAGCCGCAGCATTGGCGAGGCTTGGGCGATATCGCCCTCGATTTCCGCGATCGAGCGCTTCTGGGCGCCGGTCAGTTCGAACGGCAGCTTGAGTTTGTCCCTGAGGTGGCCGTCGCCTGTCAGCGGCGTGCCGGAGCGCGCGCGGTTGCTTTCGCGCACCAGCATCAGCGCCAGGCTATTCGCCAGCAGTTCGTCATAGGCGAGCCGGTCGCGCGCGGCCGTGTCTGCGCCCTTGTGGGCGAGCACGAGCGCATCGCGCCAGGCCGGCCATTTGCGGCTGTCGAGCAGTCCCGGCTCGATCCATTCCGGTAGCTCGGGCAGGTGTCTCAGCGCCTGGGCAACAAGTCCCGAAACACGCGGCTGGGTAAGCCCTTCCGACAAGGAATAGACAGGCTCGCGCAACTGTCCGAGCGGCGCCTGCGCATCTGTCGAGACATGGTCCGGATGGACGATCTGCAGCATCTGGCCGTACTGTTCCAGCCTGCCTGCAACCCATCGCTTTTCGCCGAGAGGCAGCTGCTTCTTCGCGGTGTAGGAGGCGCGGCCGAAATAGGTCAGCGCGCAGATGTTGCCGATCGCGTCCTCGGCCAGAACCCGGAACGGTCCTCGCCCCTTCGACGCGCGATGCTCAACCGTCGTCAACGCGATCACGATGTTCTCGCCGACACCGGCCTCGTCGAGATTGCCGACCGCGCGCCGCTCCACGAAGCGATCGGGCAAGTGGTAGGCAATGTCCTTCACCCGCATCAGGCCAAGCTTTTCGAGCGGCCGCATCAGCTTGGGGCCGACGCCTTCGAGCGCGGTCGCCTCGATGAACAGGGGATTGAGCTGATCGGGCCGCATGCTCACTCTCATGGCCCAACGGGCGTCAATTCGCCAGAGTTGACGAAACGCAAGGCAATCCCATCTCCTGACTGCTGAAGTAAGCGGACAGGCTGGAGAATCGAAATGCTCTTATCCATGGGAACCGTCTTTGCCCTCGTCGATGGCGAGGAATTCGAACTGTACCGCAATGACGGGCCAGAGCGCGAACCAAGGCTGGAAAAGCTCGCGAGCCCCGATCTCGAGGCAACCAACTTCAGCGCCGGCGCTCGCAACAAAGACAAGATCTCGCGCTTCACCGCCGGTGCGCCGAAGGATAGGGAAAAGCGGCTCGATGAAAGCGCACACGCCGCCGCCGTCACCGTATGGCTGAACCGACAGGTCCAGTCAGGCGCGATCGAAAGGCTGGTGATCATTGCCGATCCGCGTTCGCTGGGCGAAATGCGGAGGCACTACCACAAGGACCTCAGAAAGGTGCTGGTCGGCGAACTCCACCGGACAATGACGGGAAGGCCGCCTGCCGAAATCGTCAAGGTACTCCAGGCCGCTTCCTGATACGCCGCACTGCCGGTCTTGCCTGCGTACAACGCTTGGCCTAGCAGCCCGGCATGCCAAGCCTCGAAACCCGCCTCAAACGCCTGAAGTTCCGCGCCTGGCATCGCGGCACGCGCGAGGCCGACTATCTGATCGGCGGTTTCTTCGACTGCCATCACTCCGGCTGGGACGAGGCCGGCATCGCCTGGTTCGAAGAGCTGCTCGAGGAAGACGATGTCGACGTCATGGCCTGGGCGATGGGCACGCAAGCGGTGCCGGAGCACTTCGCGGGCGAGCAGATGCAGGCGATGCAGAAGCTCGATTACGTTGAAATCCCGCGCTGAACGCGTATCAGCCGCCTGTTTCCATGACCGACCTTGCCAAAATCCACCGCGCCACAGCGCCGCTCACGCTCGCCGCCGTAACGCGCGGGAGCCAGCCGCTGGTGATGGCCGACCTTGCACGGGCCGCTCATTTCGCCGCGAAACCGGGCCGCGCGATGTTCATCGCCACCAGCGATGCCGAGATGAGCGCATTGGCGGAAACAGCCGCCCTGTTCGCACTCGACCTCGAGACGATCGAATTTCCGGCATGGGATTGCCTGCCGTACGACCGGTCGAGCCCCGCTCCTGCGGTCAGCGCACGGCGGCTTTCCGCGCTGCACCGACTGCAGGCCGCACCAAAGGGACCGCAGCTTGTCGTCACCACGATCAACGCCCTGCTGCAGCGCGTGCCGACGCCCTTCCGCATTCGTGAGTCGGTGCGTCTGCTCAAGCCCGGCATGGAGATCGGACACGAAAGCCTGATCGCGCTCCTGCGCAGGCAGGGCTATGTTCGCTCCGACACCGCGGTCGATGCCGGCGAATTCGCGGTGCGCGGTTCGATCTTCGACATCGTCCCCTCCGGACTTGGACAGGGACTGCGGCTCGATTTCTTCGGCGACGAACTCGAATCGCTGCGACTGTTCGATCCCAATACCCAGCGCAGTACCGGCAGCCTGGACGAGCATCTTTTGCTGCCAGCCTGCGAGACCCTGCTCGACGACGACACTGTCAAGCGCTTCCGCTCGCGCTATCGCGGGATGTTCGGCGCGAAGGCCACAGAGGACCCGCTCTACCAGGCCATCAGCGAGGGCAGGCGCATGGCCGGCATGGAGCACTGGCTGCCGCTGTTCGAGGAACGGCTGGTCACCCTGTTCGATCATCTTGGCGAAGCCGACCTCGCCGTTGCCGACAGCGCCGCGCTGGGTGCCGCCGGCGAGCGCCTCTCCGACATTGCAGACTATTTCGCCGCGCGGCAGGACACTTCCGGCAAGGCGCCGGGGAGCTACCGTCCGCTCGATCCGTCCGGACTTTATCTGACGGCAGAGGAGTTCGACGAAGCCATCGTGCGGTGGCCCGTCCACACAGCCGATCCTTTCGACAAGCCTGAGTTGGCCGACGTCATCTCCTTCGGCTTCGCCAACGCCCGGGACTTCGCCCCAGAACGTGCGCGCGG
>CAYPFE010000284.1:0-4787 GCA_964409895.1 uncultured Novosphingobium sp. | reverse complement strand
AAGACATGGTGCCGCTGCTGTTTCCGCACACCGCCTACAAGAGCTATCCCGAAAGCGTGCTGATCGAAAAGCGCTGGGACAAGCTGACGCGCTGGCTCGGCACGGTGGCCGCAAATCCGGTCAAGGACATCGACCTCAACGGCATCGAGGACGTCGATCAGTGGATCGAGCGCCTTCAGGACGCAGGCCACTATATCACCTGCACCAGCGGCACCACCGGCAAGTCGGCGATGCTGGTCGCCACCAAGGATGACGTGGACACCTGCTGCGAAGATGCGGTGAAGGCGGTTGCCTGGTGCACCGGTATTGCCCCGTCGGCCGACCGGCACGTGTTCCGGCTGGCCCCGATCATCCGCTCCGTCAAGAACGTCGGGATCGGCGCGGCGGTGGCGAGAGCCTATGGTAAGCCGGGTGCGCCGGAATTCGACTTTCCGGTGCCGCCGATCACCATCGGATCGATCGCCCGGATGGTAGCACTAAGGAAGGCGATCACCGATGGCACCGCCATGCCCAGCGAACTCGCCGAATACGAGGAAACCTCGGCCATGCGGCAAAAGGCCGTGGACGAATCGATCGGCCAATGCGCGGACGCCCTGATCGCGGCGCGCGGCGAACCGCTGATCATCGTCGGGCTTTGGGCGACGCTTTACCAGATCGCCGAGGAAGTCCGTTCGCGCGGGTTTTCGGGCAAGGATTTCCAGCCCGGCAACACCAGCTACATCGCCGGCGGCCTCAAGGGCGCGAAGGTGCCGGCGAATTACAAGGAGGTGATCTATTCCACCTTCAACATGGACCCGGCCCGCAACTTCCAGATGTACGGCATGCAGGAGATCAACACGGCGATGCCGCGATGCCCGGCGGGGCGCTACCACATCCCGCCCTGGCTGGTGTGCCTGCCGCTCGACAAGTCGGGCGACGCGCTCGCACCGATGGCCGAGGGCGATATCGAGGGCCGCGCCGCCTTTTTCGACATCTCGCTGGAAGGGCGATGGGGCGGCGTCATCTCGGGTGACCGCATCCATGTCGATTTCGGACCCTGCGCCTGCGGCTCTCCCGCACCATCGATAGCGGATGACGTCATCCGCTATGCGGACCTCGAGGGCGACGACAAGATCAGCTGCTCGGGCACTGTCGATGCCTATGTGAAGGGGCTGTCATGAACGCTGTAGACAAGGAACTGAAGGCCGCGAATTCGGGCGGCGACACACCCATCCAGGTCCCGTTCTTCATTCGAGGCGAAGTCGTGTACGGCGATGCCGTGCGCCATGTCTCGCGCGATCTCGGCGTCGAATTCGCGACGCCGGAAATCAGCCTCGACGCGCTGGTGACGCCGCGAACCGAATTACCGCCGCTGCTCGACGTGCCGCTCAAGGAAATCATCGATTTCCTGGTGGAGACCGGTGAGCGCATGGACCCGGCGACCAACCCCTATATGGCCGAGGCGCTCGAACACACCTCCCGGGTTAACGCCTTGCCGCGAAGGGTGATTGAGAATCTCTACCGCAGCGCCAAACGCTTCGCCAGCCGCGAGATGCTGGAAGCCCAGGTCGCTGCCAACTTCCCCGATCCCGCCGTGCTCGACGGCTGGGTCGCACGGACCGACGCTCTGGGCAGCACCGGCAAGCTGCGCGCCTTCCCGCCACGAATGATCCACATGCTCGCTGGCAACGCGCCGTCGAGCGTGCTTCATTCGATCGCCCAGGGCGCGCTGGTCAAGGCGGTCAACCTGTTCAAGATGCCGTCGAGCGACATGTTCACCGGCGTCGCCATGCTGCGGACCATGGCGGATATCGATGCCACCCATCCGGTCGTGAAGTCGATGTCGGCGGTCTACTGGAAAGGCGGCGACGAGCGGATCGAGCGCGCGCTCTACCGCCCGCAGTATTTTGACAAGATCGCGGCCTGGGGCGGCGGCGGCGCCATCGCCAACATCATCCAGTATCTCGGCCCTGGCCTCCAGCTGATTTCCTTCGATCCCAAGACATCGATCTCGATGATCGGTCGCGAAGGCTTTGAAAATGACGCGGTGATCGACGAAATCGCCGAAGCGGCAGCCGCCGACGCCACCGTGTTCAACCAGGACGCCTGCCTAGCCAGCCGTTTCATCTTCGCCGAGGGCGACCGCGCCGGCATCGAGCAATTCTGCGAGAAACTCGCCACCCGCATGGCCGTGGACCGCCACTCGGCCTCGGCCAAGGCGCCTCCGCCTTCCGCCGAAATCCGCGATGAAGTCGAAATGCTATCGCTGATGGAGGACGGGCAGTTCTGGGGGACCTTCGACGGCAGCGGGCTGGTCGTGCTGACCGACGAGCCTGTCGGCTTCCACCCGGACAACAAGACGGTCAACGTCGTCCATGTCGACGCACTCGCGGACGCGGTGCGCTTCGCCAATGTCGCGACCCAGACGGTCGGCGTCTATCCCTGGGACCGCAAGGCGGAGCTGCGCGACGGCCTCGCCAGCATGGGCGCGCAGCGCGTGGTCCGGCTCGGCATGGCGTCGAGCATCGTGCTCGGCGGACCGCACGACGCGATGTTCCCGCTGCAGCGCTTCGTCCACTGGATGGCCGACGAGGACCCCGTCACCCCGCCGATGTACTAGGCCGAGTGTAGCCAAGGTGCATCCGCCAAATCCCTTTCCCGTTCGTCCTGAGCTTGTCGAAGGACTGCTTTTTCTTCTCTCGCAGCGCCAAAGTGAAGGACGGCCCCCTTCGGCTGCCTGCCTGCGGCAGCCGCTCAGGACAGGCTTCGACAAGCTCAGGGCAGGCGGGGAAAGGACAATGAGGTTCATACAACCCCGGCCTGGCTCGAATCATGCTTGAAGGCCGGCATTTCCAGGTCGCCTATGTCTGCGACGATATCGAAGAGGCTGCCGCCGCCTTCGTGAAGCGGGGCTATCCCAAACCCCCGCGTATCTTCGAAGTCACCCGCCCCGCCGACACTCCCGGCGGCGAAGTCACCATTTCGAACCGTCTGTGCTTCTTCTGGTTCGGCGATTTTATGTACGAGCTGATCCAGCCGCTGATCGACCCCATCGGCATGTACGGCCTCGCGCCTGCCAATGGCGGCCCGATGCGCTTCCACCACACCGCGAACCGGGTCGACGACTGGGACGCCTTCCGCGCGCGAGCCGCAGCGCAGGACCTGCCGGAGGTCATGTGGGGCGGCAAAGCCGGCGACGACCTCAAATTCTGCTACATCGACGCGCGCGCCCGCTGCGGCCACTTCCTCGAATTCGCCTGGCTGACCGAGGAACGCTGGGAGATGCTCAAGCGGGCGTGATTCGCGCCTGAATGATGATGGGGGAAGTTGACAAAGTTCACAGTGTGTCGCCTTCTGATAATTTCACCTTTTCCATATAAATCAATATTTTGTAGATATTCACCAGCCTAAATTGACACGGGAGGCCCCGGGGGTTTTCCTGGATTCGACGATTCAAAGAGTCACCGCGACACCGGCCGCGCGGAGATCGTGATAGGTGGACGCGATGTAGGAAAGCAGCCGTTCTGCTTGCGGCGCCATTGGGCTCGTTCAGAGATTTTCATGCGCCGACCAAGAGCTGCCGTTCACTCACTGCGACCTACACAAAGACGTCTTGCGGTCGGCGGTGCTGGATGCGCTGAAACAGCGGGAAGGGGATTGAAGCTGCCTTCTCAAGCCTCGCTCGCAACTCCCGATGCCTTCGCGCCCTTGTGCCGCTTGAGCCTCGGATCTCCTTCGCCATTGTCCAGTGTACCGAACAGCCAGTCGTAGAGTAGGGTAATCGTCGCATAGTTGCCGCCAGTAAAGCGGACGTGATGGAAATGGTGCATGCGCGAAGCGTAGGCCCAGCTCCTGAACGGGAAGCGATCCACCGTCCAGCGCGCGTGGTTCTGGTTGTTGATTGCGCCGAAGGCGATGAACGTGACCACGATCGTGACGAAGTGAAACGGTCCCATGAAGCGGGCGAGCACGAAGATCGTCATGGCGTAAAGCCCCAGCCCGATCGCCACTTCGAGCGGATGGATATAGCTGCCGTCCCACTTGACCGGATTGTGCTGGCGGTGGTGGATCGCATGCATCCACTTGAGCGGGCCTTCGTACCATTCGGTATCGTGGAAAGTGAAGCGGTGGGTCAGGTAATAGACGAAATCGTAGACCATCAGGATCACGAAGCAATCGACCGGAACGCGCCACCAGGGTTGTGGCTCCAGAGTGATACTGAAGGGCACGAACACTCCGAAAACCACAAGGATGAACAGCCCCGACCACTTGCGGTTCCATGCCTGGTTGGCCGCATAGGCGGGTTTGGCCATCTTTTCGGCGAATGCGGTCTTGTTGAGCTGCTGCGCCTCTTTCAGCACCGGAATGAACGCGGCCGCCTTGTTGCCGACAAAAGTAAGCGTGAAAATGGCGGCGGCGGCAGCGACCGACAGCCCGATGTGCCAGGAGGCAAAGAGTTCGGCGAAAGTGAGAACGTGCATGGGTCTTCCCTCTGCGGTCAGACATTGGCGACTAGGGGCCGCAAGTCGCTTGCGCAAGGGATTATGACTGCGGCCCGGGCGATGCCGGATGCGTTGACGCATTGGGCGGGGTTCGATTGCAGGCCTACTTCGCCATCGGCAGCAGCCATTGGCCGACATTCCCCAGATGGCCGCCAAGTTTGGCGCCTTGGGGATGAAATTTCCGCATATCCTCAAACCCAAATGGGCAAACGTCACTGGCGTGCTGATGCGCCTCACCAAGGGGATAGGCTCAATGTCTGCTTTTGCCATTACCTGTCCGAAAGCAGACTGGCAGGAAACCATCCC